>JAGWLR010000138.1 GCA_028864885.1 Burkholderiales bacterium
CCAAACGACACGATGGAGGTATAGGTACCGGCCATGGCCGTGCCGGTGAACCCCACGCACAGGGCGGATGCTGCCCACACAACCAGGCGCTTGCCTCGGATAGTCAGTTTCATTGGTCGAACTCCTCGTACTTATGACCAGACATCGAATAATTCACATCGAACGCGAGCCAATGTACGAATCGACGCCACCCACCTCCATGGGGTTTGTCTGTAGTTGAGGCTGCCGACAACAGATCGGGCTTCAAATCCCCTTAAACAGGGGAATTAAGGACATTTGTGTACACGAACGTCCCCATGAATTCCTTCACATGGTGCAATCAAATGGACATCAATTGGCGCACCCCATCGGCCTCCATGGCATGGCCGCGCCCATTTTTGATGACCTCTCCCCGCTCCATGACCAAGTACTGATCGGCCAGGTCGGCAGCAAAGTCGTAGAACTGTTCGACCAGCACCACGGCCATCTTTTGCCCATTCAAGCCTTCATCGGCAAGCTTGCGAATGGCACAACCGATATCTTTGATGATGCTGGGTTGGATGCCTTCGGTGGGCTCATCCAGGATCAACAGCTTGGGGCCAGCAGCCAGGGCCCTTGCAATCGCCAGCTGTTGCTGCTGTCCACCCGACAGATCCCCCCCGCGCCGATGCAGCATCTGCTTCAACACGGGAAACAGTTCAAACAATTGTTCAGGCAGCGGAGTGCGGCCGGGCTTGCTGGCCAAGCCCATCTGCAGGTTCTCTGCAACGGTCAGGCGCCCAAAGATTTCTCGGCCCTGGGGCACATACCCTACCCCCAGGCGCACACGCTCATAAGGTTTGAGCGTATCGATGTTCTGCCCATCGAGTTGGATCTGACCCGATTTGATCGGCACCAGACCCATGAGGCTTTTGAGCAGCGTGGTCTTGCCCACGCCATTGCGTCCCAAGATGACGGTGACTTCGCCGGGCTGGGCCTCAAAACTCAGGCCACGCAGGATGTGCGAGCCGCCGTAGTATTGATTGACGCTTTCTACATTCAACATTGTTGCTGCTCCAATCAGCGTCCCAGGTACACCTCGACCACCTTGTCGTTGGCCTGCACTTCAGCCAGACTGCCTTCGGCCAATACCGAGCCTTCGTGCAGCACGGTGACCTTCTTTTTGGCGGCATTCTCCCCACGGGTGGTCAACTCGCCAATGAACTTCATGTCGTGCTCGACCACCACCAGCGAGTGCGCACCTTCAAGCGAAAGGAATAACTCAGCGGTCCGTTCGGTTTCTTCGTCGGTCATGCCCGCCACGGGCTCATCCAGCAGCAGCAACTTGGGGTCTTGCATCAGCAGCATGCCGATTTCAAGCCACTGCTTTTGCCCATGCGACAGCAAACCGGCAGTGCGCTGGGCTTGCGATTTCAGGTGAATCAGCTTCAACATGTCGGCAATGCGATCGAGCTGTTCGCTGCTGAGTTTGAAAAAGAGGGAGGCTCGCGCACGGCGGTCGGCCTTCAAGGCCAGCTCCAGGTTTTCGAATACGCTGAGGTGTTCGAATACGGTGGGCTTTTGAAACTTGCGGCCGATACCGATCTGCGCGATGTCGTTTTCGCGCATGGCCAACAGGTCGATCGTCGAGCCGAAGTAAGCCGAGCCGTGATCGGGCTTGGTCTTGCCGGTGATGACATCCATCATCGTGGTCTTGCCTGCCCCATTGGGGCCGATGATGCAGCGCATCTCACCCACCGAGATATTCAGGCTGAGTTTGTTGAGTGCCTTGAACCCATCGAAGCTGACTTCGATGTCGTCGAGATACAGGATCGATCCATGGGTCACATCGAGTTGTCCAGGCTCGACCACCCGCCCGTAAGCCGCTTCGCGTCCACCCGACTCACCACCCAATTCAGGCAGGCCCAGGTGCTTGTTCAAGGCCTGCGTACCCGCTTCCATCAATTCGGGTGTCATGCTTTCACCTCGGTTTGTTTGTTCAGTAGTTTCTTGAGGCCACCGACGATGCCGTCCGGCAGGAACAGCGTCACCAGGATGAACAGGGCGCCCAGGAAGTAGAGCCAGAACTCAGGAAAGGCCACGGTGAACCAGCTCTTGGCGCCGTTCACAAAGAAGGCCCCGACAATCGGTCCAATCAGGGTGGCGCGACCTCCCACTGCCGTCCAGATGGCAATCTCGATGCTGGCGGCGGGTGACATCTCACTGGGGTTGATGATGCCCACCTGCGGCACATACAAAGCCCCGGCAATGCCGCACATCACGGCCGAGAGCGTCCAGATGGCGAGTTTGTAGGCCAGAGGGTTGTAGCCGCAGAACATGACCCGGCTTTCAGCATCGCGAATCGCTTGCAGCACTCGCCCGAACTTGGTGTTCACCAACCAACGAGCCATCAGATAAAACCCAATCAGCGTCAGGCCTGTGATCACAAACAAGACCATGCGAGTGGACGGCTGCGCAATGGGAATGTTGAGGATCCGTTTGAAATCGGTGAAGCCGTTGTTGCCACCAAAGCCCGTTTCGTTGCGGAAGAACAGCAGCATCGCAGCGAAGGTCATGGCCTGGGTGATGATCGAAAAGTACACCCCTTTGATGCGCGATCGGAAGGCGAAGAAGCCAAAGACGAACGCGAGCAACCCAGGCACCAGCATCACCAGCAAAGCTTGCCCCAGAAACGACTGACTCCAGGCCCAATGCCAAGGCACCTGCTTCCAATCGAGGAACACCATGAAATCAGGGATGTCAGCGCCATAGCTGCCGTCGTGGCCGATCTGACGCATCAGGTACATCCCCATGGCGTAGCCGCCGAGGGCGAAGAAGACACCATGCCCCAATGACAAGATGCCGGTGTAGCCCCAGATCAGATCCATGGCCAGGGCACAGATCGCGTAGCACATGATCTTGCCGATCAAGGCCAGGGCATAGTCAGACAGATGAAAGACCGATCCTGCTGGCACGAGCAAGTTCGAAACCGGAGCAACCAAGACCACGAGAGCGATGGCAAGCGCGATGGCCGACCACCCTTTCGGGCCCAAGGCGCTGCGCGGTACCGTCAAGCCGGACGGCATCGGCGAAGTCATCACAGCACTCATCTATGTAATCCTTATAACGAAGGTCAGGCTTCGGCGCTGCGGCCCTTCATGGCGAACAAGCCCTGAGGACGCTTTTGAATGAAGATCACGACGATGACGAGAACCATGATCTTTGCCAGAACGGCGCCCGCCCAGCCTTCCAGCAACTTATTGATCAGACCCAGGCCCAAGGCGGCGTAGACGGTGCCAGCGATCTGGCCAACGCCACCCAGCACCACCACCATGAAAGAATCTACGATGTAGCCCTGCCCCAAATCCGGGCCGACGTTGCCGACTTGGGACAAGGCACAACCGGCCAGCCCCGCGATGCCAGCCCCCAATGAGAACGCCAGCGTGTCAACCCGTGCGGTGTTGACCCCCATGCACGAAGCCATGGGACGGTTCTGGGTGACACTACGCACAAACAGGCCCAATCGGGTCTTGCCAATCAGCAAGGTCATGCCCACCAACACAGCCACGGCAAACGCGATGATCGCCAAGCGGTTGTAAGGCAAGGTCAGGTTGCTCAAGACGTCGACCCCGCCCGAAAGCCAGCTCGGGTTTTCTACCTGCACGTTTTGCGCACCGAACACGGTGCGAACCAGTTGCATCAGCACCAGGCTAACACCCCAGGATGCGAGCAAGGTTTCAAGCGGCCGGCCGTACAGAAAGCGAAACACCGTTCGCTCCAGAATTGCGCCCATCACGGCCGATGCCAGGAAAGAGGCCGGGATGGCCAACAGGATGTACCAATCGAAGGCGCCCGGTAGGTGCTGCCGAAAAAGGTTTTGCACCACATACGTGGCGTAGGCCCCGATCATCATCAGTTCGCCATGGGCCATGTTGATCACCCCCATCAAGCCGTAGGTGATCGCCAGCCCCAATGCAGCCAGCAACAAGATCGACCCCAGACTGATACCGGTGAAAAGCACGCCGGCCTTGTCGCCCCAAGCGAGGGTTCGGTCGACCTGATCCAGCGCGGCCTGCAAGGCCCCCTTGACCGCGACGTCGGGTTCGGCCCCATCTTGCAAACGCTCCATCAATAGCGCGCGCGACTCTGGGCTCGCATCATGGCCCAGGGCCTTGGCCGCTTCCATCCGCTTGGCCACGCTGTGTGAAGTCAGCATGGCTCGGTGCCGCAAGATCTTCAACTTCTTGATCAGGCCCGGATCGGTTTCAGCATGTAAGGCCTTTTCAAGAAGCGCCAGTTTGGTCTCGTCAATGGCATCGCTGAGCGCGTCGATGGCTTCGGCTCGCTCATCGCGATCTTTCGACAGAAGTTTGTCGGCTGCGAGCACCGCATCAATCTCTGAATCCATCCGGTTGTTATTGACCACATCGTCGGCATCGTTTGGCAGGGGCACAAGCTGGCCCGTGGCGGGGTCTGTTGCCTGGCCATCGTCGCTGATGATGTAGACACGATTACCCGAGATCTTCACCGCGTCGTTCATCAGGGCCTGCAACAGGGGCGGCAGGGCCGGATCGCCTTTTGCAGCAAGCTGATGCAGGGCCGCAATGCGGGCGTCGTTGTCGCCAGCGCAGATCGAATATGCCTCTTGCGGCGTCAGTGCGTGGGCAAGGGGCACGAAGACAAACGAGCCAAACACCAGGCTGGTGAGCCAACCTGACAGGCGAAGCCAAGAGGGTGAAGATGCAAGCATGGACTGCTTCTGCTGAGAGGAGCCAAAAAAGAGGCCCCGCGGAGATTCCCCCCGACGGGGCCCATCGCTCTGCCTTGATCAGACAATCAAACCCAAGAGATCACTTGGAATCAGGCTCGTCTTTTTTCTGTTCGTTACCAGGGATGTAAGGGCTCCAAGGTTGAGCCCTGATGGGGCCAGGCGTCTTCCAGACCACCTTGAACTGACCATCGGCCTTGATTTCGCCGATGAACACGGGCTTGTGCAGGTGGTGGTTCTTCGGGTCCATCTCAATCATGAAGCCATCCGGGGCCTTGAAGGTCTGGCCACCGACTGCGGGGATCACCTTATCCACATCGGTCGTCCCTGCCTTCTTCACTGCTTGAGCCCACATGTTGATGCCGATGTAGGTGGCCTCCATTGGGTCGTTGGTCAGCGGCTTGTCCTTCTGACCGGGGATGTTGTGAGCCTTGGCATAGGCGGTCCACTTTTTGATGAACTCGGCGTTGGTCGGGTTCTTGATCGACATGAAGTAGTTCCAGGCAGCCAGGTGGCCCACCAGCGGCTTGGTGTCCACGCCGCGCAGCTCTTC
>JAGWLR010000045.1 GCA_028864885.1 Burkholderiales bacterium
GCCATCAAGGGGATGCTGAGAACGTGATCCAGGTGGCTGTGGGTGATCAGGATGTGGTCAATTCGGGCCAGTTCATCCAGCCGCAACTCGCCCACGCCACTGCCGGCGTCGATGAGGATGTCGTCATCCAACAAAAACGCGGTGGTGTGACACCGGGCGGCGATGGAGCCCGAACAGCCAAGGACTCTGATCATGAAACGCCCGGTCTAAGCCGGCCATCAACCTTGCACGAACTGCATTTGGGTTCCGGCCAACTCGATGACGTCACCTGCCTTCAAATGAATCGGCTCGCCGCCTACCGGCGCACCGTTGACCGTGGGGCGCGCTGCGCCTTCGACGTGGGCAAACACGTAACCGCCCGGGCGCTTGGTGATCGACGCCACCTGCACACCTGGCTTGCCAACCGTGGTCACCACCTTGGTCAAGGCCACTTCGCGACCGGCAGCCGCACCATTGAGCACCTTGATGGACGCGGGCGGTTGCGCGCTCAAGCCACCGAATCCGCTGCTCAACCCACCCGTGTGGGTGTTGCTAAACGATGGCGCGGGCGCAGAAAAGGCGCCCGGCGCGGTACTGGGGCCGGATGTCATCGAAGGCGTCTGATGGCCCACGATCGGAGACGGCATCGACCCCGGACGCATGATCATCGTCTTTTCGTAGTCGTGACCCTCGTCCTTCATGAACTTGATCTTGTATTTGCCGATCTCAACGGTGTCGTTGTGATTGAGCAGCTGCTTTTTGACGGCCTTGCCATTGATATACGTGCCGTTGGTGCTGTTGAGGTCTTCGATGAAGACATCGGTGCCCACCAGTTGCAGCACGGCGTGCTCACCACTCACCGCCAAGTTATCGATGACGATATCGTTGTACGGGCGGCGTCCGAGCGTGGTCTTGTCCTTGTTGATTTGGACTTCTTTGATCACGACTCCGTCAAGTGAGACGACCAACTTTCCCATGAAAAAACCTCTCGGGTATTGTCTTTAACGTTTAAACGGCCACCATGACCGAGCTGGTGGCTGCGCCACACCCTGAGCCCGAACCAAAATCACGGCAATATTATCTCGACCACCTGCTTCGCACGCGGCAGCAATCAACGCCGAACCCATTTCTGGCAAAGCCGTGTGGGCCGCCATCACTGCCGCAATTTGCGGGTCGCGCAACATGTCTGACAGCCCATCGGAGCACATCAGGTAGATGTCACCGGATTGGATGTCGTGCAGGTGCGTTTCCAGCAAAACCATGTCTTCAACGCCCAAAGCGCGGGTGACAAGGTTCTTGTTGGCAGAAAAAGCAGCTTGTTCTGGCGTAAGAATGCCAGCATCAATTTGTTCCTGCAGTAACGAATGGTCTTTTGTGATCTGTTGCAGTTGCCCCGCGCGCAATCGGTAGGCGCGTGAATCACCAATGTGGCCCATCAACAGCCGCCCTGAGCGAAACACCCCCAGAACCAGGGTGGTGCCCATGCCAGCAAACGTCGGATTCGAATTCGCCGCATTAAATATAGCGCGGTTGGCGTTGTCGACACAAATGTCCATTGCCCGCTTGACGTCGTTGTCGCTGGCGTTTTGCGCTGCCTCGGCGAGCCAACGACCCAACTCGGCCTTGATGAAGTCGCAAGCCATGCCGCTGGCGACTTCGCCTGCGTTGTAGCCACCCATGCCATCAGCCAGCACGGCAACGCCGCACGTCTCGTCCACGGCGATCGAATCTTCATTGTTCGATCGCACGCGGCCGGTATCGGTCTGACTGAAAAACTCAAATTCCATACCGAATTGTCGCTTTGTTTTTGGGTTGGAATGCTCGGGGTTGTCGGCAGCATTTGTGCGCTGCAACAGCATATTTTGTCAAAGCGCGATCAAATCCTTCAAATTGAACGCAAATCTTCTGCCATCTGATGTCCATTGGAATACCGCGTGTTTGGGTGTTTTTGCAGCGCCAATCCCACAATATCGTCCAAAGCGGGCGGTAATTCAGGCCTCAATGACGACACCGGGGGTGGCGTTTCCTGCGCAATGGCTCGCATCAGGGTGGCCATTGAGGTGTGTTGATACGGCAGGCTGCCGGTCAGCAACTGAAACAAGGTGACGCCCAGCGAGTAGAGATCGCTGCGCCCATCGACCGTCTGGCCAGACAACTGTTCGGGCGACATGTAAGTGGGCGTGCCCAACACCACGCCCGTTCGCGTGCGAGCGGCGTCGGCCACCCGGGCGACCCCGAAATCCATTACCTTGACCACGCCTTTTTCAAGGTCGACCATGATGTTGGCAGGCTTGATGTCTCGGTGCGTGACGCCCTGCGTGTGAGCGTAGGCCAAGGCCTCGGCTACCCGGGCAATGATGTGCAGCAAGGGGCGAACGGGCAACAGGTGGCCTGGGCGGGTGAAAAAGCCCATGTCGGTACCATCGACGTATTCCATGGCGATATAGGCCAGCCCTTTGTCTTCGCCCGTTTCGTAAATGTGCACGATGTCGGGGTGGGCCAGACGGCCAGCCATTTCGGCTTCGCGCTGAAAACGAGCGCGGGCGTCAGCCAGCCCATCGCCTTCAAACTCCTGGCTCAAGGCCATGGTTTTGATGGCCACCTTGGCGCCAGTGTCCGGGTCGTTGGCCAGGTAGACCGCCCCCATGGCACCGCGACCGATTTCGCCTCGAATGGGATAACGACCGATTTTTTTGACCTCTCCCGCGCTCGTGCCTTGGTTTCCGCTCGGGGCCGGTCGGGTGAGACGGGATGCTGTCAGGGCGCGCTCACGGGCTTGAGCGAGATGAATCTTGACGTCAGGCCAGGACGGGTCGATATCGGCCATGTGTTCGTACACGTCCCGCGCAGCGTCGAATCGGCCCACCGATTCGAAATCCTGTGCCAGCCTTTCCATGGTTTTCAAGGCCATCGGCCTTTGCCCAGGAACCGGCCGAAGGGTCTTGAGTGTGGCCCAGGTCCGGTCCAGGCGATCCTGGCTGTCATTCAAAGCCTGATGGATGCGCTCCAAGCCAGCCCGATCCGATCCGGCTGATTCGGCGGCTCTCACATCGTCGAGTTGCAAAGGCAAGGTGGTCGACAGTTGCCCGCCTCGGACGGGTTGGTTGTGAGGCACATCCACATAAGGCAGGTCATCGTCTTCGTGCTTGCCCATTGGCAGCGGCACCGTGTTCGGGCCAGCTGTCTGGTCGTGCCGCCCCGTACCCGCGCCCCCCATGCGTCGCCCTGCCCGGCTCGACAAGAACAGGACCACCAGCACTGCGATCAAAATCAGTGCGCCCCACCAGAGCAGAGGACTCAGGCCCCACATGGTTCAAGTCACCTCATCGTCCGACTGCCGCCGCGCCAGTAGTGTGCCCAAGGCCAACACCAGCACCGCCCCGACCACCGCAGCAACATAGTGATTGAAATCATTGTCTGGCAAAAAACGCTGGACGGCTGGATCACCGATGACCAAGGTTCCGGCAATCCACCCCAGCAACATGCCCCCCGCTGTGATGATGAGCGGAAAGCGATCCATCAACCTGAGAACCAGCGTGCTGCCCCAAACGATGATGGGGATGCTGACCAGCAAACCGAAGATCACCAGCGCCATCTGATGGCCTTCATCGCCGGCGCCATGGGCGGCCCCGGCGATGCCGATGACGTTGTCCACGCTCATCACGAAATCCGCCACGATGATGGTTTTGATGGCACCCAACAATTTGTCGCTGGCCTCCAGGTTTCCGTGTTCATCGTCATCTGGCACCAGCAGCTTGACCCCAATCCACAGCAAGAGTACCGCCCCAATCAGTTTCAGATAAGGCAGGTTCAGCAGCGACATCGCGAAAAAGATCAAGACCACGCGCAAGGCAATGGCCCCCATGGTGCCCCACACGATGCCTTTGGTGCGCAGTGCCGGCGGCAGGTTTCTGCACGCCAAGGCAATCACCACGGCGTTGTCTCCGCCGAGCAGAATGTCGATCATCACGATCTGGCCAACGGCAAGCCAGAACTCAGGCGTCATCAAAGCGTTCATGGGTCCCAAATGAAATCAGCCCCTGAGTGTAGGGGCTGATGATGTCAAGACGCGGCGGGGATCACAGCAGCGACTTCAAAAGTTTCCCCATCTCGGAAGGGTTACGGGTGACCTTGAATCCGCACTCTTCCATGATGGCCAACTTGGCATCGGCCGTGTCGGCACCACCAGAGATCAAGGCGCCGGCGTGCCCCATGCGCTTACCCGGAGGCGCGGTGACACCCGCGATGAAGCCCACGATGGGCTTTTTCATATTGGCCTTGCACCACTGGGCGGCTTCCGCCTCGTCCGGACCACCGATCTCGCCGATCATGATGACGGCATCGGTATCGGGGTCATCGTTGAAGGCGCGCATCACATCGATGTGCTTGAGGCCGTTGATGGGGTCGCCCCCGATGCCCACGGCGCTGGATTGACCCAGCCCCAGTTCGGTCAACTGCGCCACGGCTTCATAGGTGAGCGTGCCCGAACGGGACACCACGCCAATGCGGCCCTTGCGATGGATGTGCCCCGGCATGATGCCGATTTTGATTTCTTCCGGGGTGATCAGGCCCGGGCAGTTGGGGCCCAGAAGCAAGGTCTTCTTGCCACCAGCCGCTTCCTTGGCCTTCATTTTGTTGCGCACCATCAGCATGTCGCGCACAGGGATGCCTTCGGTGATGGCGATGACCAGATCCAGATCGGCCTCAACGGCCTCCCAGATAGCTTCGGCGGCGCCCGCGGGCGGCACGTAAATGACCGACACAGTGGCACCGGTCTGAGCCTTGGCGTCCTTGACGGAGGCATAAATGGGGATGTCGGCAAACTTTTCGCCCGCCTTCTTGGGGTTCACGCCCGCGACAAAGGCGTTCTTGCCATTGGCGTAAGCCTGGCAGCCGAGGGTGTGGAATTGACCGGTCTTGCCCGTGATGCCTTGGGTGATGACCTTGGTGTCTTTATTGATGAAAATGCTCATGATGGGTTCCTAGAAGACGTGGACCAGGTCACTTCACGGCAGCCACGATCTTGGTCGCGGCTTCGGCCATGGAGTCTGCGGCGATGATGGGCAGGCCGGAGTCGGCCAACATCTTCTTGCCCAGGTCTTCGTTGGTGCCCTTCATGCGGACCACCAGAGGCACATTCAAGTTCACGGCTTTGCAAGCGGTGATGACGCCATCGGCGATGGTGTCGCACTTCATGATGCCGCCAAAGATGTTGACCAAGATGCCCTTGACATCCGGGTTCTTCAGCATGATCTTGAACGCTTCGGTGACCTTTTCGGCGGTAGCACCACCACCGACGTCGAGGAAGTTGGCGGGTTCACCACCGAAGAGCTTGATGGTGTCCATGGTGGCCATGGCCAAACCGGCACCGTTCACCAGGCAACCAATGTTGCCGTCGAGCTGGATGTAGGCCAGGTCAAACTTGGAGGCTTCGATTTCGGCCGGATCTTCTTCATCCAGGTCGCGCAAGGCGACGATGTCGGGATGACGGAACAAGGCGTTGGAGTCGAAGTTGAACTTGGCGTCCAGCGCGACCAGCTTGCCCTTGGAGTCGCGATTCAGCGGGTTGATTTCGACCAGCGAAGCGTCTGTTTCCATGTAGCAGGTGTAGAGCTTCTTGAACAGGTCGATGGCCTGAGCCGTGGAATCAGCTGGCAGGCCGATGCCATCGGCCAGCTCTTTGGCTTGAGCGTCTGTCAAACCGACCAGCGGGTCGACAAACACCTTCTTGATCTTTTCGGGGTGGCTGTGAGCGACTTCTTCGATGTCCATGCCCCCTTCACTGGAGGCGATGAATGCCACCTTTTGCGTGCCGCGATCGGTCACCACCGACACGTAGTATTCCTTCTGGATGTCGGCGCCCTCTTCGATATAGAGGCGACGAACCTTTTGGCCTTCAGGACCGGTCTGATGGGTCTTGAGTTGCATGCCGAGGATCTGGCTGGACAGCGCCTTGACCTCGTCCAGGGATTTGGCCAGCTTGACCCCGCCCCCTTTTCCGCGCCCACCGGCGTGGATCTGAGCCTTGACCACCCAGACTGGGCCGCCCAGTTTCTGAGCTGCGGCTACAGCTTCGTCAACAGAAAACGCCGGGATACCTCTTGGGACCGGCACGCCAAATCGGCTCAGGATCTCTTTGCCTTGGTACTCATGAATCTTCATCGCGCTCTCGCTTCAGATGTTGTGTTCTTGTCGAACATGACAAACCCGCTTCAGCCGATCAGGCTCCAAGCGGGCGCACGCCATCCAAGCATGTGCGCTTGGTTGCAGTGCAACATTCAGCATAGCACCGCAGCCCCCTCGGAAAGAGGGTAATTCCCGCATCACGCGGTGGGGGATCCGGAAAACATGCCGAATTCAAAGCTTCGGCGTTGGCGGAACGCGTCAGTCTGGTGCGTCCTGGCCCTTCAAAACCTGGCGGATGACCTCACCTGAGAAACCCCGCCCGGCAAGGAAGCGCACCTGTTTGGCGCGATCGGCTGGCGTACTGGGCGGCTCACCAAACCGCTTGAGCCACAAGGCCCTGGCCCGCTCGAATTCGGTTTCTTTGAGGGTATTCAACACCGAACGGGTCAGATCGTCGGGCAACTGGTGCTGCACCAACTCAGCCTTGAGCCGGGCGGAGCCATAACGAGCCGCCTTGCGGTGCACGACCGATTCGACAAAGCGCTCAGCCGACAGAAATCCTTTGGATTCGAGCTCATCCAATGTGCGTTCGACCTCGTCGATCGACTCGGCATGCGGCGACAGTTTGCGGATCAATTCGGCGCGCGAATGTTCGCGCGCCGCAAGATACTTCAAAGCCCGCCCTTTGAGAGAGAGCGTTGCTCCGCGCATCAAGCTTACTCGGCTGGATCAGCCAATGGCGCGGGAGGCAAGATGGCAATGCCCAAAGATTCGCGAATCTTGTTCTCGATCTCGCGCGCCAGATCGGGGTTCTCACGCAAGAACTCACGGGCGTTGTCCTTGCCCTGGCCGATCTTTTCGCCGTTGTAGGCGTACCAGGCTCCGGCCTTGTCGACGATCTTGGCCGTCACCCCCATGTCGATGATTTCACCTTCACGTGAGATGCCTTCGCCATACAGGATGTCGAATTCGGCTGTCTTGAAGGGGGGCGAGACCTTGTTCTTGACAACCTTGACCTTGGTTTCGCTGCCGATTACCTCATCGCCTTTCTTGATCGAGCCAATGCGGCGGATATCAAGACGGACCGAGGAGTAGAACTTCAAGGCGTTGCCACCGGTGGTGGTTTCAGGCGAACCGAACATCACGCCGATCTTCATCCGGATCTGGTTGATGAAGATGACCATGCAGTTGGTCTTTTTGATGGTAGCCGTGAGCTTACGCAGGGCCTGACTCATCAGGCGGGCCTGCAAGCCGGGCAGGGAATCGCCCATTTCGCCTTCCAGTTCGGCCTTGGGGGTGAGTGCCGCCACGGAGTCGACGATGATGAGATCGACCGATCCCGAACGCACCAGGGCGTCGACAATCTCAAGGGCTTGTTCGCCAGTGTCAGGCTGAGAAATCAGCAGATCTTGCAGATTGACACCCAGCTTTTGCGCGTATTGGATGTCGAGCGCGTGTTCAGCGTCGATGAAAGCAGCCACGCCGCCTTGCTTTTGCATTTCGGCCACCACCTGCAGGGTCAAGGTGGTTTTACCGGAGGATTCTGGGCCATAGATTTCGACCACGCGGCCACGTGGCAGGCCGCCCACGCCCAAGGCCACATCCAGCCCCAGCGAGCCGGTGGAGACCACCTGGATGTCTTCAATGACTTCGCCCTCGCCCAGGCGCATGATCGAACCCTTACCGAATTGCTTTTCGATTTGAGCCAAGGCGGCTTGCAGGGCTTTGGCTTTTTCGGTGCTGAGGGCAGACTTGACGGTGGCTTCCATGCGAGTGACTCCGATGCGACGGCAGATGATTGGTTGGTCGCCATTATGACAAAGACTGGATGTCTGTACAGTGTTTTTGCAAAAAAATAGACATCCCTCTGATTGGGGAGGGCTTGACGTGACTCAAAGTCAGTCGTCCGATTCAGTCGCACGATGAAATCACAAGCAGTCTGAAAACCCAGCCAACACGAGGACACACATGGTTCAAGAACATCACCCATTGGCCAAAGATTTCCCTGAGTTCAAGGACAAGATTCATGCTTTGAAGACCGGCAATGCCCATTTCGCCAAGCTGGAGCGGGACTACGAAGAGCTGGACAAGGCCATCGTGCGCCTGGAAAACGGCGTAGAGCACAGTTCTTCTGCCGAACTCGAACAAAAGAAACTGCAACGCGTGACTCTCAAAGACGAGTTGTATTCGATGCTCAAGCGTTGAGCACGATCGGGGTATTGAGGGTCAGACGCGCGCTCGCCTCGTAAAATGGCGGGCTATGACCGAGTCTGCCCCCTCCTCCTCCGCTGCGCCATCGGGCGCCCGTCCGTCCCCAACACCCGTCTCCCCGATGCGCTTGTCGGGCCTGGAGCCGGTGAACATCGGCGAAGGTTCGCTGTTCGTCAACGTGGGCGAGCGCACCAATGTGACCGGCTCCAAGGCATTCGCACGAATGATTCTGGAGGGGCGCTTTGAAGATGCGTTGTCGGTGGCCCGACAACAGGTGGAAAACGGTGCACAGGTCATCGACATCAACATGGACGAGGCCATGCTCGACAGCAAGGCCGCCATGGTGCGCTTCCTCAACCTGATTGCAGGCGAGCCAGAGATCGCACGCGTGCCGATCATGATCGATTCTTCCAAATGGGAGGTGATCGAGGCGGGTCTCAAATGCATCCAGGGCAAGGGCATCGTCAACTCGATCTCGCTCAAGGAGGGGCTCGACAACTTCCTTCATCAAGCCAAGCTGATCAAGCGCTATGGTGCCGCTGCAGTGGTCATGGCATTTGACGAGCAAGGTCAGGCCGACACCTATCAACGCAAGATCGAGATCTGCGAACGCGCGTATCGCATCTTGGTCGATGACCTCGGCTTCCCGCCCGAAGACATCATCTTCGACCCGAACATCTTTGCCATCGCCACCGGCATCGAAGAGCACGACAACTACGCGGTCGATTTCATCAATGCCACGCGTTGGATCAAGCAGAACCTGCCTGGCGCCAAGGTAAGCGGCGGGGTATCGAACGTGTCGTTCAGCTTCCGCGGCAACGAGCCGGTGCGCGAAGCGATTCATACCGTGTTCCTGTATCACGCCATCCAGGCTGGGATGGACATGGGCATCGTCAACGCCGGCATGGTCGGCGTGTACGACGACCTCGAACCCCGACTGCGTGAGCTGGTGGAAGACGTGGTGCTCAACCGCCAGCCGGTCTACAAGGAAGGCGAAGACCCCACACAGACCCCAACCGAGCGCCTGCTGGCGATTGCCGAGCAGGTGAAGGGTTCAGCCAAAGACGATTCGGCCAAGCTGGCCTGGCGCGGTACGGCCGAACACCCCGCTTCGGTGGAAGACCGCCTGAGCCACGCCCTGGTGCACGGCATCACCGACTTCATCACGGCCGACACCGAAGAGTGCTGGCAGAAGATCAAGGCCACAGGCGGGCGCCCACTGCACGTGATCGAAGGCCCGCTGATGGCGGGCATGAACACGGTGGGTGACCTGTTCGGTGCCGGCAAGATGTTCTTGCCCCAGGTGGTGAAGTCAGCCCGGGTGATGAAGCAGGCCGTGGCACACCTCGTGCCCTACATCGAAGAAGAAAAGCGTCAGCTAGAGCTGGCGGGCGGCGACGTGAAGGCCAAAGGCAAGATCGTGATTGCCACGGTGAAGGGCGACGTGCACGACATCGGCAAGAACATCGTCACGGTGGTCTTGCAATGCAACAACTTCGAAGTGGTCAACATGGGCGTGATGGTGCCCTGCAAGGACATCCTCGACAAGGCCAAGGAAGTGGGCGCGGATGTGGTCGGCTTGTCAGGTCTGATCACCCCGTCGCTGGAAGAGATGCAGTACGTGGCTGGCGAGATGGAGCGCGACGAGTACTTCCGCTCCCGCAAGATCCCTCTGCTGATTGGCGGCGCGACCTGCTCGCGCGTGCACACAGCCGTCAAAATCGCACCCCATTACAGCGGGCCCGTGGTCTACGTGCCGGACGCCTCGCGAGCAGTGGGTGTGTGCTCCGACTTGCTCAGCCCAGAGCGTCAAACAGCCTACATCGCCGAGCTGAACGCCGATTACGAACGCGTGCGTCAGCAGCACGCCAACAAGAAGGCCACGCCCATGGTGACGCTGGCCGAGGCACGCGCCAACAAGCACCAGGCAGACTTCGCCACCTACACCCCCGAGGTGCCCAAGTTCCTCGGCCGCCGCGTGCTCAAGAACTACGACTTGGGTGAACTGGCCGCCTACATCGACTGGGGCCCCTTCTTCCAGACCTGGGATCTGGCTGGACCCTTCCCCGCCATCCTCGACGACGAGGTGGTGGGCGTCGAAGCGCGCAAGGTGTATGCCGATGCGCAAGCGATGCTCAAGCGGATCGTGGAGGGACGCTGGCTGACCGCCAATGGCGTGATGGCCTTGTACCCGGCCAACACGGTACAAGACGACACCATCGAGATCTACACCGACGAGTCACGCACCCAGGTGTTGATGAACTGGGATCCGCTTCGCATGCAAACCGAGCGCCCCGTGGTCGATGGCGTGAAGCGCCCCAACCGATCCCTGGCTGATTTCATCGCCCCCAAAGAGGCCAAGCCCGATTACATCGGCCTGTTCGCTGTCACGGCGGGACTGAACATCGAGAAGAAGGAAGCCGAATTTCTGGCTGCCCACGACGACTACTCGGCCATCATGCTCAAGGCGCTGGCTGATCGCTTGGCCGAAGCCTTTGCCGAGCGGCTACATCAACGCGTACGCAAGGAGTTCTGGGGCTATGCCGCGGACGAATCGCTGGAAAACACCGCGCTGATCAAGGAGCAATATCGGGGCATCCGCCCTGCACCTGGTTACCCAGCGTGCCCTGACCACTCTGTCAAGCGGGAGATGTTCCGGGTGCTGAATGCGTCAGAGATCCACATGCACCTGACCGAGAGCCTGGCGATGACCCCGGCTGCCAGTGTCAGCGGGTTTTACATGGCTCATCCGGATGCAAGCTACTTCAACGTCGGCAAGATCGGACACGACCAGGTTGAAGATTGGGCGCTCCGCACCGGGCATACCCTGAGCGAAGCTGAACGTGCTTTAGCCCCCAACCTGTGAGCTAAGCACGATCGGCGCCGCGAAGGTGCAACAGGGTTTCGCCTGCTTACAAAATAGGCAGTGTGGCATCACTGCTTACACAAGCCGCATGGCATTCTCTCGCCGAAATTTGCCGGCCAGAGACCGCCATGCAACCCTCCCTTTCCTGTCAACCGTCCACTGGAATCCATCGCCTGATGCGCCCTCGCCGTTGGCTTCAGGCAGCAGGTGTGGCCATTCTGTGCACTGGCTTGACTGCGTGCGGTGGTGGTGCGAGCGAAAAGCCTGAACCCATCAGCGACGCCGATGCGGTTCGCTTTCTCGAACAAGCCAGCTTCGGCCCGACGCCGCAAGACGTGGCTCATCTGCAATCGGTGGGCTACAGCCAGTGGATCGACGAGCAGTACAGCAAGACCAGCATCCAGCCCACCCATCTGCAAACGGTGGAGGCCAGCGCCATCGCCAGGAGTGTCACCAAGCCTGATGCCAACGATGTGAACTACAGCTGGTGGACCCACGCTCTTCAGGACAACACTCAGCTCAGGCAACGGGTGGCCTTCGCCCTGTCAGAGATTTTCGTGGTGTCGACCAACAGCGATCTCAGCACCCAGGGCCGAATGGTCGCCAGCTACATGGACATGCTGGCCCGTGACAGCAGCAGTACTTATCGTCAATTGCTGGAAGACGTGGCCATGCATCCCGCCATGGGCACCTACCTGTCGCATAAGGCCAATCGGAAAGAAGACCCCACAACGGGGCGTGTACCGGATGAGAACTTCGCGCGCGAAGTGATGCAGCTGTTCTCGATTGGTCTGTATGAACTCAACCCGGACGGCAGCCTCAAACTCAACAACGGGCAACCCATCGAAACCTACAACGCCAACGACGTCAAGGGCTTGGCCAAGGTGTTCACGGGCTTCAGCTGGAATTGGCCCAGCACGGCATCCGCCCTGGCGTGGTGGAAGTGCTTCTGGCGCACCAGTGAATGCAACGATCCGGCACAAGAGGTCTCATCCATGATGGGCTACACCCAAGAGCACTCGACCAGCGAGAAGCAATTCCTGGGCGTGACCGTTGCGGCGCAAAGCACCCCGAATCCCCAACTGAGTCTGAAGACGGCACTGGACCGACTGGCCAATCACCCCAACACGGCGCCCTTCATCAGCCGGCAACTCATCCAGCGTCTGGTGACCAGCAACCCCAGTTCAAGTTATGTGAACGACGTCGCCACGGTGTTTCGCAGCAGCGGGGGCAACTTGCAACAAGTGGTCAAAGCCATCTTGCTTCATGCGGAGGCGCGGCATCCAAGCGTCGGGCCCGCCACCGGCAAGCTGCGCGAACCCATCTTGCGCATCACCCATCTGATGCGGGCCTTGCCCATCACATCCGACACCTACGCCGCACAGGCTGCCGCAGGCGCAACGCCTTACTACCCCCTACCCGATACAGATAACCCCGGGACGGCATTGAGCCAGACACCGATGAGGTCGCCCTCGGTGTTCAACTTTTTCCGTCCCGGCTATAAACCTCCGCAGACTGAATTGGGCGCACAAGACCTGGTGTCTCCGGAGATGCAGTTGACCACCGAAACCACGGTGATCGGCTATGCAAACTTTGTGGCCAACATCCTCAACTATGGTTGGGGCGGCCGTTGGAATGCCAGCACACAGACGAACGATGTTCGCTTTGATCTGAGTGCATTCACAGGCCTGACAGATCAACCACAACAACTTGTGGATGCAGTGTCGAAGCGCCTGCTGGGCAACACCGCACCGGATGAAGTCAACAGTGAGGCAGTCGCAGCGATCTCCGCGATGCCCAACGTCACGGCAACGGATCAACGCAGACGCGTGCAGGCTGCCATCCTCATGATGGCGGTATCGCCCGCCTTCATCGTGCAGCAATGAGGTGCCCATGAGTCAAACCAGCCGCCGCGCCTTCCTGCGTCACGCCGCCGCGTTCTCCGCTTTGGGCGCCGCCAGCCCATTGGGGCTCAATCTGCTGGCACTCAACGAAGCCGCCGCCCAATCGAGCCCGGGTGATTACAAGGCCTTGGTCTGCGTCTTTCTGTATGGCGGCAACGATGCGTTCAACACCGTCTTGGCTACCGACGCCAATTCATGGACACATTACGTTGACCACCGAGACCCGGCCTCTCGTAACCCGTCGGACACCAGCACCTCGATCGCCCTGCTGCCTGCAGGCACGGCACCCGACACCTCAGCCGCCAGAGGAACCCCAGCACGCTTTGGTGGGGTCTTGCCCATCGATCACGTGGCTCGCCCGGCCCACACGGGTCGCCAGTTTGCCCTGCATCCAGCGCTGACGCATGTGCAACAGATCCACCAGGCTGGACGCGTGGCGGTGCTGGCCAATGTCGGCCCTTTGACTCAGCCGCTCACCAAGGCAGACTACGCGAACGCCCGCATCCGCAAGCCGGCCAAGCTGTTCTCACACAACGATCAGCAGTCCACCTGGCAATCGTTTCAGCCTGAAGGCGCTGGCTATGGATGGGGCGGGCGGATGGGTGATTTGCTGATGTCGCAAAACAGCAGCTCAAGCGCGGCCAACGTCGGACTGATCCGCCGGTCCTTCACCTGCATGACGCCCACCTCTACCTCGGTGTGGCTGAGCGGGCAGTCCGTGATGCAGTATCAGACTGGTGTGAGCTCGATTGCCGGGCTGGGTAGCGGCGGCAAAATGTATGGCAACGCCCGCTTGCTGACAGCCATGAGCCGCATCATGAGCCAGAGCAGCTCAAGCAACCTTTATGTGCAGGATCATCAAGCGTTCGTGCGCCGTGCCCTCGATGCCAGCGGCCTGTTGATCTCGGCGCTCCCTGCACTGGGTGCAGCACCCTGGGGCACCTCAGGCGTCACCAACCCATATGCCGATCCCTTGCTGCAGGTAACCCTACCCTCGACTGGAGCGGCCTCAACCAACCCACTGGCGATTCAGCTGCAGATGGTGGCACGCCTGATGGACGCCAATCGACTCGGTGGGTTCGGCATCAAGCGGCAAATCTTCATGGTCAGCCTGGGCGGCTTTGACACGCACGACACGCAAAACCAGGCGCATGGGGACCGCATGGCCCAGCTAGACCACGCCCTGGCCTACTTCGACACGGTGCTGGGCAACATGCCTGGCGGCGACATGCGATCACAGGTGACGACCTTCACCGCATCGGATTTCGGCCGCAGCTTCACCAACAACGGCGATGGCACTGACCACGGCTGGGGGGCACATCACTTCGTGATGGGCGGATCAGTCAGAGGCACCGAGGTGTATGGCACCTTCCCGCAATACAGCACGGCCGACAGCAGCGGCAACTTCTCCAGCCCGGATCAGCTCCAGAACGGCGTGCTGCTGCCGACCACCTCGGTCGATCAATACGCCTACACCCTGGGTAAGTGGTTGGGCGTCTCTGCATCGGACCTGCAGAGCATCCTGCCCAACCTGTCGCAGTTCAACAGCTCGGCCTACGACCTGGGTTTCATGAGCTGATGCGCGAGCGCAGCAAAGGCTTGAGGTAGCGCCCCGTGAAGCTGCCTTCATGATCGGCCAGGTCTTCTGGTGTGCCGGCCTTGAGCAAGGTGCCGCCACCTGAGCCGCCCTCGGGGCCCATGTCGATCAACCAGTCAGCCGTCTTGATCACGTCCAGGTTGTGCTCGATGATGACGATGGTGTTGCCGGCATCGCGCAGTTGATGCAACACCTTCAACAACAAGGCAATGTCGTGGAAATGCAGCCCCGTGGTGGGCTCATCCAGGATGTACAAGGTGCGACCGGTATCTCGCTTGGACAACTCCAGTGCCAGTTTGACGCGCTGGGCCTCCCCGCCGGACAAAGTGGTGGCACTTTGCCCCAGACGGATGTAGCCCAGGCCCACATCCATCAAGGTTTGCAGCTTGCGTGCGATCGAGGGCACCGCACTGAAGAAGGTCAAGGCATCTTCGACCGTCAGGTTCAAGACCTCATGGATGTTCTTGCCCTTGTACTGGATGTCCAGCGTTTCACGGTTGTAGCGCTTGCCCTTGCACACATCGCAAGGCACATACACGTCAGGCAGAAAGTGCATCTCCACCTTGAGCACGCCATCGCCCTGACAGGCCTCACAACGACCGCCTGCCACATTGAACGAAAAGCGCCCGGCGCCGTAGCCACGCTCACGCGCCATCGGCACGTCGGCAAACAACTCTCGAATCGGCGTGAACAAGCCGGTGTAGGTAGCCGGATTACTGCGCGGTGTGCGACCAATGGGGGACTGGTCCACATTGATGACCTTGTCGAACAACTCGAGGCCCTCGATGTCATCGTGCGGCTCGGGCTCGGTGTGGCTTTGATACAGCTTCTTGGCCACCGATGCATACAGCGTGTCGTTGACCAGGGTGCTCTTACCTGAACCGGACACCCCGGTCACGCAAGTGAGCAGCCCCACGGGGATATCAACGGACACGCCCTTGAGGTTGTGACCTCGCGCATTGACGATGCGAAGGCGGGGCGTTTCGTCGGTGAACGCATGCCGCTTGCTCGGCACATCGATGCGCAAGGCCCCAGCCAGGTAGCGGCCGGTGATGCTGTCCGGATGGTCTTCGATGTCCTGAGGCGTGCCATGCGCCAACACGCGCCCGCCGTGCACCCCTGCGCCCGGCCCCATGTCAACCACGTGGTCTGCTGCGCGGATCATGTCCTCGTCGTGTTCAACGACGATCACGCTGTTGCCCAGATCGCGCAGGTGCTTGAGTGTGCCGATGAGCCGATCGTTGTCGCGCTGGTGCAAACCAATGGAGGGCTCGTCCAGCACATACATCACGCCCGTCAAACCCGAACCAATTTGGCTGGCCAGGCGAATGCGCTGCGCCTCGCCGCCTGACAAAGTGTCGGCGCTGCGATCCAGGCTGAGGTAATTCAACCCTACGTCATTCAGAAACCGCAGGCGCGATCGGATTTCGGTGATCACCTTGTTGGCGATTTCAGCTTTGGCACCTTGCAGCTGCAAGCCCTCGAAATAGCGGTGCGCTTCCGACAAGGTGGCGTGACCAATCTCGTAAATGGCCTTCGTATCGCCCGTCACAGCATCTTGCAGTTTGACGTGTCGTGCCTCGGTTCGCAAACGCGTACCTTGACAAGATGGGCAGGCTTTGGGTTGCTGATAGCGCCCCAACTCTTCCCGAACTGCAGCCGAATCGGTCTCCTTGAAGCGCCGTTCGAAGTTGGGAATGATCCCTTCGAACGGATGCTGACGCTTGACCTTGCGCTTCTTCCCGCTGGGTCCGTCGGCCTCGTAAACGAATTCAATTTCCTCGGCGCCTGATCCAAACAACACCACCTGCTGGAGGGCCTGAGGGAGCTCTTCAAAGGGCTGTTCCATCTCCACGCCATAGTGCTTGCCCAGGCATTCGATCAGGGAGTAGGTGTAGGGATTACGACGATCCCATCCTTTGACTGCGCCACTGGCCAGGCTCAGGCTGGGGAAGGCCACCACCCTTTGGGGATCGAACGCAATCACATGCCCCAACCCATCGCAGGTTGGACAGGCGCCCTGCGGTGAATTGAAAGAAAACAGCCGGGGCTCCAGCTCAGACAGCGAGTAGCTGCACACCGGACAAGCAAACTTGGCTGAAAACAGGTGCTCTTGCTGGGTGTCCATCTCCAGCGCAATGGCGCGGCCCTCGGCCAGATTCAATGCGGCTTCGAAACTTTCTGCCAGACGCTGCCCCATATCGCGCCGCACCTTCAGACGATCCACCACCACGTCCACATCGTGCTTTTCGTTCTTGGCCAGGGGCTTGAGGTCAGCGGCTTCCATCACCTGCCCATCGACCCGGAAACGCACATAGCCCTTGGCCTGCATCTCGGTGAAGAGCTCTGCATGTTCGCCCTTGCGATCCCGCAAAACGGGCGCGAGGATCATGAGCTTGGTGTCCTCAGGCAAGGCCAGCACCGCATCGACCATCTGGCTCACGCTCTGCGCCTGCAGTGGCTGGTGGTGATCTGGGCAAAACGGCGTCCCGGCGCGGGCGTAGAGCAAGCGCAGGTAATCGTGGATCTCGGTCACCGTGCCGACCGTCGAACGCGGGTTGTGGCTGGTCGCTTTCTGCTCGATCGAAATCGCGGGCGACAAGCCCTCGATCACATCGACATCGGGCTTGTCCATCAACTGCAGAAACTGACGTGCGTAGGCGCTCAGGCTTTCCACATAGCGCCGTTGCCCCTCGGCGTAAAGGGTATCGAAGGCCAGGCTCGACTTACCCGAACCCGATAAACCCGTGATGACCACCAGCTCGTGCTTGGGCAGATCCAGATCGATGTTTTTCAGATTGTGGGTACGCGCCCCACGGATCTGAATGGAACGCTGAATTTCGTATGGAGCGGAGCGAGACATCGAACGATTGGCACAGGTCTAGGCAACCGGCCATCATACGTCGATATCAGGGTTTGCGCCTAGCTGAGGTCACAGACGCTCTTGGATGCAGCGCGATTCAATGTGGCCCAGCTTGTCGATCTCGACCCGAACCAGGTCGCCTTCTCGCAAGAACTTGGGCGGATTGAACGCGGCGCCGACCCCACTGCACGTGCCGGTGAAGATGACATCGCCCGGCTCCAGGGTCATGACCTGGCTCAGGTGAGCGATCTGATCCCACAGGTTGAAAATCATCAAGCGGGTGTTACTGCTTTGGCGCAACTCGCCGTTCACCCAGCATCGCAAGTCAAGGCCGTGAGGGTCTCCGACTTCGTCGGCGGTGGTGAGGCAGGGGCCGAACGGCGCATGCGTGTCAAAGGACTTGCCGAGCATCCACTGCGGCGTGCGCTTTTGCCAGTCACGCACCGACACATCGTTGCCCACGCAGTAGCCGAAGACAAGCTCATGCGCCCGCTCGCGTGGCACATGCTTGCAGCGTTGACCGATGATGGCCACCATCTCGCCTTCGTAATCGGTGGCCTGCGATACGGCTGGTAGCAAAATCGGATCGTAGGGCCCGTTGACGGCATGCCCGAGCTTGGTGAACCAGATCTGGTGCTCAGGCACATTGCGCGATTCGCCGACGATCTGCTCTTGCACATGCTCGAGGTAATTCAGACCAATGGCCAACAACTTGCTCGGGCGGGGCACCGGTGCCGACAAATGAACCTGATCCAGTTGCCAGTCAGGAGCGCGGGTGGCCTGCACAGCCTCCACCCAAGGGCGGTTGTCAGCCCAATGGGTGATCAAATCGATCATGGGCTGGTGCGATGACAAGGGGCGCGGGGGGCGATTCAATCCTTCTGCCTGCGCGCGGCTCAGGGACACGATCTGCTCGCCCTTCAGCACGCCCACTTCGGTCGCACCGGCCACTTCATAAGACACCAGTTTCATGATTGCTCAACCTTGCTCGATGCACAGACCGAGCAAGGATAAAGCATGGGGTGTCAGCGTCGCGCGGCGTTCAGGATCTGTCGGGTTTCTTGCGCCACATGGCGTGCTGCCGAAGCGAAATCCTGGCCACTGCTGGCATACAGCACCGCTCGTGAGCTGTTGACGATGATCGGCCCCGTGATCGATCCATCGGCCGCCACCCGCAGGCCTGCCTTGACCGTGGCATCAGCATCCCCGCCCTGCGCCCCGACACCGGGGATCAACAAGGGCAAGGTGGGTGCCAGTTCACGAACACGCGCGATTTCTTGCGGGAACGTCGCGCCCACCACCAACCCCATCTGGCCATTGGTGTTCCATTTGCCATGGGCCTGCATGGCAATGTGCTCGAACACACGCGGTTGCCCATCGACGTCGGCCAGACGCAGGTTCTGCAGGTCAGACCCACCTGGGTTGGACGTGCGACACAACAGGATCACCCCTTTGCCGGGGTATTTCAAAAAGGGCTCGAAGGTATCGAACCCCATGAAGGGCGACAGGGTGACGGCGTCAGCCTGGTAGCGATCAAACGCTTCACGCGCGTATTGCTCGGCAGTGCTGCCGATGTCGCCTCGCTTGGAATCGAGAATGACAGGCACATGCGGCGCCACACGACGAATGTGCGCCATCAGGCGCTCCAATTGCTCCTCGGCTCGGTTACCGGCAAAGTAAGCAATCTGAGGCTTGTACGCACAAACCAGATCTTTGGTGGCATCCACGATCGCGGCACAAAAATCGTAAATGCGATCGGGATTGCCCTTCCAGCTCCCGGGCAGCTTGGACGTTTCTGGGTCCAGCCCCACACAGAGCAGGGAATCGTTTTGGCGCTGGGCTTGCGCGAGCTGATCGTTGAAGTTCATGGGCCAATCAACCGATGCGCTTGGCCAGATCCACCGCTTTGCCGATGTAGTTGCCGGGGGTCATTTCCATCAAGCGGGCCTTCTCGGCTTCGGGCAGTTCCAAAGTCTGAATGAAAGCCTGAATCGACTCACGCGTGATGGCCTTGCCGCGGGTCAACTCTTTCAGGCGCTCATAAGGATTAGGCAAGGCGTAACGACGCATCACGGTCTGGATGGGTTCAGCCAGCACTTCCCAGGCACTGTCCAGATCATCGGCCAGGGCTTGCGGGTTGACTTCCAACTTACCCAAACCACGCGCCAGGCTGTCGTAAGCCAGGATGGCGTAACCGATGGCCACGCCCATGTTGCGCAGCACGGTGGAGTCGGTCAGGTCACGTTGCCAGCGGCTGATGGGCAGCTTCTGGCTCAGGTGGGTCAGCACCGCATTGGCCAGCCCCAGATTGCCTTCGGCGTTTTCGAAGTCGATCGGGTTGACCTTGTGCGGCATCGTCGACGAACCAATTTCGCCAGCCTTCGTCTTTTGCTTGAAGTACCCCACGCTGATGTAGCCCCACACATCGCGCGACCAGTCGATCAAGATGGTGTTGGTGCGGGTGACGGCATCAAACAATTCGGCCATGTAATCGTGCGGCTCGATCTGGATGGTGTAAGGATTGAAGGTCAGGCCCAACTGGTTTTCGATCACCGACTTGCTGAAAGCTTCCCAGTCCTTATCGGGGTAAGCAGACAAGTGGGCGTTGTAGTTACCCACGGCGCCATTCATCTTGGCCAAGAGCTTGACGTCAGCAATGCGCGCACGAGCGTTTTGCAAACGGGCCACCACATTGGCCACTTCCTTGCCCACGGTGGTGGGCGAAGCAGTCTGGCCATGGGTGCGGCTCAGCATGGGGATCTCAGCCAGCGACTGGGCCAGTGCGGTCATGGTGGCGATCAGGCCGTCCACAGCCGGGAGCAAAACCTCTGCGCGAGCGGCCTTGAGCATCAGACCATGGCTGGTGTTGTTGATGTCTTCGCTGGTGCAGGCAAAGTGAACAAATTCACCGGCCTTTTCCAGATCGGTGTGCCCGGCAAATTTCGACTTGATCCAGTACTCCACCGCTTTCACATCGTGGTTGGTGGTCTTTTCGATGTCCTTGATGGCCTGTGCATCGGCTTCCGAAAAACGGGCCACCAGACCACGCAGATAGCCGCGAGTGGCTTCTGACAATGGGGCGAACTCGGGCAGACCGGCGTCCGACAAGGCAATGAACCACTCGATTTCAACCTGCACGCGGCGGTGCATTAAGCCGAATTCAGACAGCAAAGGGCGCAGGGCGGCTACCTTGGAGGCGTAACGGCCGTCCAGCGGCGACAAAGCGGTGAGAGCAGACAAGGACATGGCGGTAGGGGGGCTTGCGGACCCCGATCTTGGGATTAACCCGCCATTTTAGTTCGTCGATTGCGTTTGCGGGGGGCCCAATTGGCCTTCAGAACGTCAGTTTCGACACGCGCCCAGACGACCAGCGCCTCGGTCCGCATGCGGCGCGAGGCCACCGCTGCCCACGGCCAGTACAAACCGGCCGTCAGCACCACCAGAACGGTATTGCGCAACTGCAGCCAGACATAGTCCTGCACCGACAAGCGGCTGCGAAAACGCAAGTACCGGTTGCCGGTCTTGCTCCACACCAGATTTTGCAATCGTGCCTGCACGTAAGGCAGCACCGCCGCGGACACCAAAGTCAGCAGCAGGGCCGAACCGATGGCCAGCACGGCCGGACTGATGTGTGCCTGGGCCGCCAGCACGCCACCCAAAACCATCGCCCCCAGGCCAACCACGAGGGCCGACACCGTGGCCAGCCACGCCAAGGCGCGCACAAACAGCATCGCCACAGCCACCCGCTGCCCCTTCCACAAGAGGCGCACCGGCCCCAGTACCAAGTGGTGCTGTCGATATTGAAAATACACCCAGACAAACGTCGGCATCGCCAAAGCCCACAGCGCGGCCACCACACCCCAGGCAAACCAGCCACCCGGGTGGCTCCAAGCCAAGGCGGCCAACAACAGCCACGCCACCACACAGGCCCCGGTCAAAGGCGCCCACATCGCCTGATAGACCCCCTGGCAGCGGCCATCGAACTGCAGGCGCCGCCCGCCCCAACTGATGTGAGCCACCCGATGCGTCAGGCTGACATAGGTGAGCAAAGGCAACACCGCCAGGGCCAAGGACAGCGCGATCATGCCAGCCAACCTAGACCCGGTCCAGGCGCCCACCACACCGGCCACCAGGCCCCACGTCAGGGCGTAACGTGGCAGCAAAGCCAGCGGTTTGGCGTGATAGTCGAGGCACTCGCCAGCCAGTTGTGTGCGCCGCAAAAAGTAGCGCTGGGTATACACCCGGGCCCAAGGGGCATACAGCCCCAGGGTGAGCAGCAGAAGGACCAGATTACGAGCCCACAGCCATGCGTACTCGAAAGGCCGACCTGAAAACGTCACAGGCAAGGTGGTGACCTGACCGTGCGGCAGACGCGGCAGGGGCGCATGCACCTTCACCCGCAATTCGACCACCGGCTTGACCTGATCCGCATTCGCCGCCACCTGGGCCGAGCCGATCGGAGACGGCCAACGCAGGGGCGCCAGCTTCAGCCCCCCCACTTGAGGGGGCTGCATGTCGTCCGACGCAGGCGCAGATGACTGGGGACTGGACGTGATGGTATCCAAATCGACCAATCGAAAAGCTCGCACAGTTGAACGGACAGCAGAAGAGTTCATTGGGCGCAAACTGTACCCCGCTTACTTCGGTTTGGCCATCACGACAACCCCCTGTCCGAACCCAAAGTCAGGGGAAAACACGCAGGCTTTTGACACAGCCGCCCTCGCCGCTAGAATCGTCGCAAACACGAATCCTGATCAAGAATGAAACTCATAGGATCCCTGACCAGCCCTTTCGTGCGCAAAGTACGCGTGGTGCTGGCAGAAAAAAAACTGGACTACAAGTTCGAAGTGGAGGACGTCTGGGCCGCTGACAGTCACATCATGGAATCCAACCCGCTCGGGAAGGTGCCCTGTCTGGTGATGGAAGGCGGCGAGGCGATTTTTGACTCTCGCGTCATCGTTGAGTACGTGGACACGCTGTCGCCCGTGGGCAAGCTGATTCCGCTCAGTGGCCGCGAACGCGTCGAGGTGCGCACATGGGAGGCCTTGGCCGACGGCATGCTCGATGCCGCGGTGCTGGCTCGCATGGAGCAAACCTGGGCAGGCCGAACGGATGGGCAACGCAGCACCGCCTGGATTGACCGCCAGATCGGCAAGGTTCACGCCTGCCTCCAGGCCATGAGCCTGGGCCTGGGCGACCGCCCCTGGTGTACTGGCACGCATCACAGTTTGGCTGACATCGCCGTCGGCTGCGCTTTGGGCTACCTTGACTTCCGCTTCCCGCAGATCGAGTGGCGTGAAGACCATCCCAACCTGGGCAAATTGTTCGACAAGCTGTCACAGCGGCAAAGCTTCATCGACACGGCACCGCCGCAGGCCTGATCACAGCGCAAACGAGTCCGGACGGGCCTTGATCCAGAACCGCTCCAAAGCGGGATGGGACCAGGGCCCTTGGCCTTTTTCTGCCAACAAGATGTCACCTGGCTCGGCATACCGAAGCAACTGGGACAGACGCCGGGTGTCGCACCCCGACACGCGCCGCAAGATGTGGTCGGCCGTGATCTCACCCGGATGCATCAAGCCCGCAGCCTGAACCAACTCCTTCAGGGCAAACAGGGTGTTGTGGTGATAGCGGTAGACCCGCTCGGTCTTGTCGGGCACCACCAGCGCCCGCATCCGGGCAGGATCTTGGGTGGTGACCCCGGTAGGACAGTGCCCGGTGTGGCAGCTTTGTGCCTGGATGCACCCCAGCGCAAACATGAAGCCACGTGCCGAATTGCACCAATCCGCCCCCAGCGCCATCATGCGGGCGATGTCAAACGCACTGATCACCTTGCCGGCACACCCAATCTTGACGCGATGACGCTCGTTGAGCCCCACCAAGGTGTTGTGCACCATCAGCAGCCCCTCTTGCAAAGGTGCGCCCACGTGATCGGTGAACTCCAGTGGCGCAGCTCCGGTGCCCCCCTCGGCCCCATCCACCACGATGAAATCGGGCCAGATGCCGGTTTCACGCATGGCCTTCACCATGGCGAACCACTCCCAGACGTGGCCCATGCAGAACTTGAACCCCACCGGCTTGCCGCCCGACAACTGACGCAGCCGCTCAATGAACTGCATCATCTCGATCGGGGTGGAGAATGCGCTGTGGGTAGCGGGCGAGACGCAGTCTTGGCCCAAAGGAACGCCCCGTGCTTCGGCAATTTCTGGCGTCACTTTGGGAGCCGGCAAAACCCCCCCATGCCCAGGTTTGGCGCCTTGGCTCAATTTCAACTCGATCATCCGGACCCGGGGGTCTTGGGCATTGGCCTGAAACTGCTCGGGGCTGAAACGCCCCTCTGCATCGCGGCACCCGAAGTAGCCCGATCCGATGTTCCAGATGAGGTCGCCGCCGGGCTGACGGTGATAGCGGCTGATCGAACCCTCCCCCGTGTCGTGGGCAAAGCCGCCCTTCTTGGCGCCGCCATTCAAGGCCAGGATGGCATTGGCACTCAAGGCCCCAAAACTCATCGCCGAGATGTTGAAAATGCTGGCGCTGTAGGGCTGCGTGCAGGATGAACCACCCGCCCCGATCTGAATCCGAAAGTCTTGCGACTGGATGCGCGTGGGAAGCATGGCATGACTGATCCACTCGTAGCCTGCCGCGTACACATCCTTCTGGGTGCCAAAGGGTCGCTTGTCGGGCTCGCCCTTGGCGCGCTGGTAGACCAATGAACGCTGCTGGCGAGAAAACGGAGCGGCCTCACCATCGCTTTCGATGAAGTATTGGCGAATCTCGGGACGGATGAACTCCAACAGATACCGCAGGTGCCCAATCACAGGGTAGTTACGCAAGAGGGCGCGCGAGTTCTGATTGACGTCACTGAATCCCACCAACACCAGGCCAGCGAAGACAGCGATCAGCCACCATTCGCTGCCCCCCAAGTTGACGTACACGCCCGACACCAACAAGCCGACAAATGCCAGAAACCAAGCGCCGTAACGGATGGGCACGTATTCATTGAGGCGGATCAGCCAACGGGGCATGTTTGCACTCCTTGCTCTGCTGCGGATCATGCTAACGCGACAGGCGGCTTTCCATTCACATCATGAAAGGCGCAATCCCCGGGCAGATCTGGTCCACGGACACCCTGAGCAGCCAGCGCAAGCGCGCCGAATGGCGCTACACTGTCGGCACAGCGCCGATTTGTCCGGCTTGCGGGCGCTTTAAAAAATACCGCTAAAGAGGGCGCTGCATTCCGGCCCCTGCTTCCTTGCGCGGCCGGTTTTTTGTTTTAACTGTCGTAGCGTCATGCCATCCCTCGGAGTTGTCACCCCTGCCTCCATGCATTTCGGCACCCCGCTGCCCTTGCAGAGTGGCGCCGTCCTGCGGGACTACACCCTGGTCTACGAGACCTATGGTCGCCTCAATGCCGATCGCAGCAATGCCGTGCTCGTGTGCCATGCTCTGAATGCCTCGCACCACGTGGCGGGCCTGCATGCAGATGAAAACGGCCACCCTAAAGCCAAGAGCGAAGGCTGGTGGGACAACATGATCGGCCCGGGTAAGCCACTGGACACCGACAAATTCTTCGTCATCGGGATCAACAACCCCGGTTCGTGCTTTGGCTCTACCGGGCCGATGCACACCAACCCGGAAACGGGCCGCATCTATGGCGCCGACTTCCCGGTCGTGACCGTGGAAGACTGGGTCAACGCCCAGGCACGCGTGCTCGACCGCCTGGGCATCGACACCCTGGCCGCGGTGCTGGGCGGCAGCCTGGGCGGCATGCAGGCCCTGAGCTGGACCCTGCAATACCCCGAACGCGTCAGGCACTGCGTGGCCGTGGCCACAGCCCCCAACTTGTCGGCCCAGAACATCGCTTTCAACGAAGTGGCGCGCCGCGCCATCATCACCGACCCTGACTTCCATCACGGCCACTTCTATGAACATGGCGTCGTGCCGCGCCGCGGGTTGCGTGTGGCGCGCATGATTGGTCACATCACGTACCTGTCGGATGACGTGATGGACGAGAAATTTGGCCGCGAGCTGGTGGGACGCGCAGCAGGCGACGACCCGCGTTACAGCACACAAGACATCGAGTTTCAGGTCGAGAGCTACCTTCGCTATCAAGGCGACAAGTTCAGCGATTACTTTGATGCGAACACCTACTTGTTGATCACCCGCGCGCTGGATTACTTTGATCCGGCCCGCCACCATGACGGCAATTTGTCGGCCGCCTTGGCACAAGCCCTGGCCAAGTTCTTGATCATCAGTTTCACCACGGATTGGCGCTTTTCGCCGGCCCGTTCTCGCGAGATCGTCAAGGCCCTGGTCGACAACCGTCACGACGTCAGCTACGCCGAAATCGACGCGCCCCATGGGCACGACGCCTTCTTGCTGGACGACCCGCGCTATCACCAGCTCGTCAGAGCCTATTTCGAACGCATCTACCAAGAATTGAAGCACCCCACCCAGGAGGCCGCTGTATGAGTCACCGCCACCTGCATGAAGTGATTGCGCAAATGGTGCCGCCTGGTGCGCGCGTGCTGGACCTGGGTTGCGGTGATGGCGCCTTGCTGGCGCACTTGCGCGACCAGCGTCAGTGTTCGGGCTACGGCATCGAGTTGGACGATGCCAAGGTACTCGAGTGCACGCGCCGGGGCGTCAATGTGATCCAGTTGAATCTGGAAGAAGGGTTGAGCCTGTTTGAAGACAACAGCTTCGACCTGGTGCTGCAACTCGACACCCTGCAACACCTGCGCAACACCGAAGCCATGCTGAAAGAGACCGCACGCGTGGGGCGCAGCGGCATTGTCAGCTTTCCCAATTTTGCGCACTGGCCGCATCGGCTGGCCGTGCTGCAAGGGCACATGCCCGTCACCAAGACCCTGCCCTATCAGTGGTATGACACCCCCAACATCCGGGTGGCGACTTTCAAGGACTTTGAAGTCCTGGCCCGTAAAAACGGCCTGAAGATCACCGATTCGTTCGGCCTGCATGGGGCACGCGTGATCCGCACGCTGCCTAATCTGCGTGCCAGTTCAGCCGTGTTTGCGTTTGACTGTCAGTAACGCTGAGTGGCATAAAAAAAGCGCCCCGTAGGGCGCTTTTGTTTTCCCAGGGAATGGGGAAATTGTTCAGAACGTGTGCTTGATGCCGAACAAAGCGGTCTGACCAGACGACAGATTCGTTTGGGTGTTGTTCATGAAAGCACCGTACACGCCCGTACGCTTAGACAGGGCGTAGTCGGCACCCACAGTGAAAACACGGTCGGTGGTGCTGGTAGAGGCGACATTGAGCTTGTGCTTCAAGGAACCAAACGAGGCCATCACATTGACCTTGTCGCTCACAGGAACGCTGACACCCAGTTGATAGATGGTGTCTTTGTTGGCGTTGTTGTTGGTGCTGTCCTTGATGTGGGTGTACTGGCCAAAAGCCTTCACCACACCGAAGTCGTAACTGGCACCCAGATCGGTCACCTTTTCATTGGCTGTGTAAGCCGTTGCGGAGGGAGCCGAAGTCTTGCCAGCGTTGACATAGGTCAGCGTCGCGCTGATGGGGCCATTGTTGTAGGAACCGGAAACAGCGTAGCTGTTCTTGTCACCAGCGGCAGAGCTCTCCTTAGCGCCATACTGCAACACGCCGCTGAAACCTTGAACCACGGGCGTTTCGTAGGTGATCGAATTGACCCAGCCGGTATCAAAACCAACGCCAGCGCCACCGATGCTACCTTGCTTGGGGGTTGACATATCCGGGTTCAGGGTGGTCTGACCGATGTAGTTCAGGTGACGCATGGTGGGCGACAGCGTCATCGAACTGC
>JAGWLR010000139.1 GCA_028864885.1 Burkholderiales bacterium
CCGGAAATTTCTGCCCCGAACATCACCTGGTCACCCACGGCAGACGAGGCGGAAAATTTCCGTTAACGGAAATCCGGAGGCTCAGCCCCGGGGGGTGGAGCGCGACTTCTTCACCCGAGGGTCGTCAAAGCCAGAGCCTGCCTTGGATGATTTCGCGTTTAGCGCGACTTCTTCACCCGACGAGTTGGCATATCGGTAGAACGTCGCCCGGCTAATGTCCAGGGCCTTACAAGTAGCAGTAATGTCTGCCGTCGGATCTGCGGCTGCAGCCCGGATCATTGCCACCTTCTCCGGGGGGAGCCCCGGCCGGCCACCCTGGCGGCCTCTTGCCCTGGCGGCTGCAAGGCCCGCATGGGTCCGCTCCTGGATCAAGCCACGCTCAAATTCGGCCAGGGCCGCCATGATGTGGAAAAGCATCTTTCCGGCGGCTGTGGTGGTGTCTATGGCCTCCTGTAGGGAGGCTAGGCCAATGCCCCGGGCGTCCAGATCGGCAGAGAGTTCTATAAGGTGTTGGATGGACCGGCCCAGGCGGTCCAGGCGCCAGCACACCAGCACGTCACCCGGCCGGGCAAAGGCCAGGGCCTCGGCCAGGCCGGGCCGGTCAGCCTTGGCGCCGCCGGCCACGTCCTCGAAAATCCGCTCACAGCCGGCAGCGCGTAGCGCGTCGAGCTGGAGCGCCAAAGATTGGTCCGGGGTGGAAACCCGGGCGTAACCGATTTTCAAGGCAGCGGCCTTTGCGTGCCCTTATTTAGATTTTGTCGAACGTTGAGAATTTCGTCCGCCAACTTTTCCTTAAAGTGCTGCCACATCTGCGGCGCTTCTTGGAAATTTTCGGTTTTCCCGTCGCGGACAATCACCGCAAAGCCGCGATCCCCCCGCAGGACAGTAACCCTCATTGGCGCGGAGCCAATGGGAAAACGAACAGACAAAACCCCGGTGCTATCAACCTCCACAGTAATATTTAACGATTCCGCCGCAGCGGCCAATTCATCCCCAACCGTCTGTAAATAGTGTTTGTTGTCGGATTCTTGCTGGGAAAGCCGCTCGATTTCATGGCTCAGTTCGAAAGCGTGATTAATGGGCATAGTTAAATCTCCTAGTGACAAAAAAAGAGCTGGCCAGGTCAGCCGGTTGTCATTACTCGGCGTCGTCCTCGATCACATCGGGAAACGGCAACTCAAACACCTCAGGCACGTCGCTTCCATCGTTGCGGAGAAAGCCGAAGAGGTCGCGCGTGTGCCGCAATTCAACCCCCCGCATTTCCTTCAGGAGTTCCAGCAATTCTGCATGGTGGCGCTTATCAATGCCACACAAGGTCAGTCCGCGAAAATTTACCCGGAGTGCCTTTGATTCATTGACCAGATGTATGGCTTCACCCTCATCCCGGAAGGTGGATTCGATAACCGAAAAAATGCGATCTCCACCATCTAGTTCAAGGTCAGCGCTAAAGGAACACGCGGCCCACGCCGCTTCCAGCGGCGATAAACCGAGGTTGACGCTGCGACTCACACCAATTGTTAACGTGCCATCCAGACCCACAACTTTTAGGGCCAGTTTCCGCTCAAATTTAAAGGCGCTGCCGTTGACCGGTTTCATCTGCCGTACCTCCAAGAGAGGCCCCCACCTGGGGGCCGTTGTGGTCTTACTCGGAAACGCTCACGGCGGAACGGCCGGAGCCGCACTGACGGGAATATCCGTCATCGCCAATTACCATCACCTTGCCGGCGGTCGTGCTCCGCTCCACTTTGAGGCGGTCGGATTGTTTATAGAGAATCGCGTTGATTTCGTGCTGCATAGCATCCTGCAATCCGGGGATGCGTACATGCCACAGCTGGCCCTGCAGGAAGTCCTCCGCCGTGGGCTTCTCCATACCCTTGAGGTTGCCGGCGTACCTGTAAAACAAGCGGTCAATGGCACGGGCCACCATATCGGCGGAATAGCTCCGATTGGTAAAAATGTAATCGGCGCCCATGCTGACTTCCTGGCCGTCGATCATGTGATAGATGCTGCCCTGGTAGTCGATGGAGCCATCAAAATAGGAACCCTTAAATCTGTTGACCACGGCGTCCACCTGGGAGGTATTGGGACCGTCCATCCACTTAACGCCCATGGATGCGCCACCGGAATAGGTGCTAGAGCGGACAGAAAACTTAACACCGGGGAATGCTTCTTTCAGAGCGGCCCGGACTAGCTTGGCGGTTTCAGCGCAGGTAAGATACTTTTTAGCCATTTGCTCTACTCCACTAGAGAACTTGGTTAGAGGCCCTGGATCGGTTGCCGCCGGTTCGGGGCCTCGTCGTTTGTCGCGTAACTCAACTAGGCTCTATTATAATGTTACATTGATTTAGAGACAAGTAAAAAGACAGAAAGCCCTGAATATATTTGTATGACGATGTCATTTTCAGAAGACGACTGCACCAATTATCAGGAGTCGATAACACTACATCGGCGAGAGCGAAAACTTCCCGGCTCAGTGCGAGCTAAGTCTGCCTGCGTACCTTCTCCACTGTGCAAATCCCTGCACTCTTCTGGAGAAGCATCATGTACCGCTACACCAAACTTTCCCTTCTGGCCGTCGCCATCGCTGCAACCGGCGCGGTCGCCTACGCCGCCAATGGCGGTATGGAAAACGACGCCCTGGCAATCAGCAAGGCCAAGATTCCCCTCACACAGGCGGTCACCGTCGCCGAGCAGCACGCCAATGGCAAGGCGTCACGCGCCGAGTACGAGAACTCGAAGCAAGGCTGGGTCTATGACGTGGAGGTCGTCAGTGGAGCCAAGGTCTTCGATGTCCGGGTCGATGCCGACAAGGGCACGGTCATCTCGTCTGCCGAGGACAAGGCGGATCACGATGATGACCACGACAAGCGGGACTGACTCCCGACAGTATGGCCGGATCGCTTCCCTCGGAGGCGATCCGGCCCGGAGACCTCATGGAATCACTCAACCATACATTTTTTCTCTGGCTCAACGCACCGGAGCATCCCAGTGCTTTGGCGTTGACGTTGGCCATCTTCTTGGCCGAACAGCTCATCTGGGCTGTTCCAGTCCTGATCGGCATCGGCTGGCTTCGCGGCGGCGAGGCCACCCGCAAGGCGATGCTCATTGCTAGCGCATCGGGATTGCTGGGCCTGCTCATCAACCAGATCATCGGCCTGGCTTGGTTGCATCCTCGGCCTTTCATGATCGGCCTGGGTCACACCCTCATCCCTCATGTTGCCGATTCGTCTTTCCCAAGCGATCACCTGACGCTGTGGTGGGCAGTTGCCTTCAGCCTCGCGCTGCAACGAGGCCCACGAATTGCAGGCGTGGCTTTGGCTTTTTTGGGCGTCCCCATTGCCTGGGCGCGCATCTACCTTGGAGTGCACTTCCCATTTGATATGCTCGGAGCCATAGCTGTTGCTGCGATCTGTGCCTGGCTGACGTTGCGTGAAGTACGCTGGTATCTGGTGCCAAGTTACCAACTTGCCACCGGAATCCATCGCTGGCTTTTCGGCGGGTTGATCGCGCTCGGATGGGTGCGCGAGTGAGCCTATGGCCGGGCTAAGTCAGCCTGTTCAAACTGCTGGCAAACCATTTCACCTCGGCAGGAGAACACTATGAACAAGTTGCCCACGAGCAGCACCACAGGCTGGCTCAATAAAGTCCCGGAAGTCGCGCTGTCGTTCTGGATCATAAAGATCATGTCCACCACGGTGGGCGAGACAGGAGCCGATTTTCTGGCGGTCAACGCAGGTTGGGGCCAAGGCGTGACTCGAACGGTCATGGCGGCTCTGTTGGCAGCCGCCTTGTTCATGCAGTTGCGTACCCGCCGCTATACCCCTTGGATTTACTGGCTGACGGTGGTACTGGTCAGCGTGGTCGGCACCCAGATCACCGATCTGCTGACCGATGGCCTTGGCGTCAGCCTGTACATCAGCACCTCGGCGTTCGCCGTGGCGCTCGCCGCGATCTTTTTTGTCTGGTATCGGGTCGAGCGCACCTTGTCCATCCACGACATCGTGACGCGAAACCGGGAGCTGTTCTATTGGGCCGCCATCCTCTGCACGTTTGCGCTGGGCACTGCTGCGGGCGATCTGGCGACCGAGGCATTGGGCCTGGGCTTTACCTGGGGTGCAGTGGCATTCGGTGCGCTGATCGGCGCCACCTACGCGGCCTGGCGCATGGGCGGCAACGCCGTTCTGACCTTCTGGATTGCCTACATCCTGACCCGCCCCTTCGGGGCCGCACTCGGCGACTTGCTGACACAGGCTAAGACTTATGGTGGTCTTGGCATGGGTGCCATGTGGACAAGCGCCTTGTTCCTCACGGTGATCGTCATGCTGGTGGCCGTCGCGCAGATCGGCATGAATGGACGCCGCTCGGCCCAGCTCGTCGAATAACTCTTTTCGCTCTACACAAGGAGAAAAACATGTTCATGCAGCACTCAATCGCTCGCCCGGTTGCCGCCATTTCGGCCGCCGTGCTCTTGGCACTCGCAGCTGGTTGTTCCAAATCTGCCGATCAGAACAACGCAAGCACAACATCAACGACACCGGCCCAGACTGTCTCGGCCTCGCAAGGCAAAACTGCCTCCAAGCTGGGCGACCTGTCGGCCTTCCGCAACATCGCCGCCGACGTGGTCACCATCGTGGATAAGGGCGACCTGCCCGCTGCCAAGGCCCGCATCAAGGACCTGGAAGTCGCATGGGACTCGGCCGAGGCTGGCCTGAAACCACGGGCAGCCGATGACTGGCATGTGCTCGACAAAGCCATCGACAAGTCGCTTGCGGCGCTCCGTGCCGACACGCCGAGCCAAGCTGACTGCAAGGCAGCAATGGCCGCCCTGCTGAAAGCCTTCGACACGCTCGAAGGCAAAGCCTGACCTGTGAGCGTGCCCCATGAAAACATCCACTGAACAGGCGCTGGCCAAAGTGCCCGAAGTCACGCTGGGCTTCTGGCTCATCAAGATTGCTGCCACGACGCTCGGCGAAACCGGCGGCGATGCCGTCTCGATGTCCATGAATCTGGGCTATCTGGTCGGCACCGGCCTCTTCGCAGCGATTTTCCTGGCCGCCGTGATCGCGCAGATCAAGGCCAAAGGGTTCCATCCCTTCCTGTACTGGACCACCATCATCGCCACCACCACGGTCGGCACGACGTTGGCCGACTTTGCGGATCGTTC
>JAGWLR010000046.1 GCA_028864885.1 Burkholderiales bacterium
GCCGCCCTCACCTGCTGGGCGGGGTGGCGCACCGGGCTGCACGAGCGCGGCGGCGATCTGTTCGACTTGTTTGCCGCCGCGATCTGCCTGGCCGGGCTGCTGGGTGTGGTGTTGGGCTTCATCCAGGCGTTTTTCCCCAACTGGGCCGATGGCACCTTCATTGCCGAAACCACCCTGACAGGACGCGCGGTGGGCAATCTGCGACAACCCAATCACCTCAGCACCCTGCTGGTGTGGTCGGCGGGCTGCGCCATCTGGCTGGGCGCCCGACGCCGACTGCCCACAAGCGCGGCCATCGGGTTGATGGCGCTGTTCATCTGGGGTGTGGTGCTGACGGCCTCGCGCACCGGGATGGTGGCCATGGCCTTCTTGTGCGTCTGGGGATTACTAGATCGCCAATTGGCCAAGCCCTTGCGGGGCGCCTTGCTGGCCGCTCCGGCCTTGTACGGCTTGTTCTGGGGCGGCATGTGGCTGGTGTCGCATGTGGATCACGAGGTCACGTTTGCCTCTGAAACCCGATTGCATGACAAGAGCGACATCTCCAGCTCGCGATTCAAGATCTGGGCCAATGTGTTGAGCCTGATCGCGCAACATCCCTGGACCGGCGTGGGCTATGGCGAATTCAACGTCGCTTGGACCTTCACCCCCTTCCCCAACCGACCAATTGCCTTCTTCGATCACACGCACAACCTGATCCTGCAATGGGCGGTGGAGTTGGGGATCCCAGTGACGCTGATCCTGATGGGGCTTTGTCTGTGGGCCTGGCTGGCGCTGGTGCGACCGCAAACCGACACTCGCCCGAGTCCAGCGGGGATTGCCGGGGTCATCGTGACCACGGCCTTGCTACACAGCTTGCTTGAATACCCACTTTGGTACAGCTATTTCTTGTTGCCGACGGCCTTCGCCTGGGGGGCAGGGCTGGCCAGTCGCCGAGACGCCGCCAACACCAGCCCGGTTGACGCCCCCCTGGCGTCGCCAGCGTCTGGGTCCGACCGCTGGCTGGCATGGGGTGGCATCGTGACCATGTTGATGGCTGTGTGGTGCACGGTGGATTACCAGGCTGCAGCCAATATTTATGCGCCACGCCCGGGGGCGGGCCCGCTTAACGAGCGCATCGCCCATGGACAAAAGATGCCCTGGTTTGGCTACCAGGCCGATTACGCCGATGTGACGGTGCCAGAAGATGACGAACCGCCCAAACCCCCGCAGGCGTTCAAACGGACCTTGCACAACCTGGTGGATGCGCGCCTGATGATCGCCTATGCCCGCTCGCTGGATGCCGCAGGCGAGACGGACAAGGCCCGGTATGTTGTGGCCCGACTCAAGGAGTTTCACAACGCCATGGAGACAGATTTCCTGGCGCCTTGCGAGGCTCCGGCGTCTGCCAAACAACCCCGCCCCTTCCAGTGCGAACCACCCAGCCGCAACTACAACTGGCAGGAGTTGCTGCCCCGCTGATCAAGCGGTCTGACGCAACCAGAGCCCGCTTTTGCCGCCCTGCTTTTCCAGCAGGGCGACATCGGTGATGACCATGCCTTTGTCAGCGGCCTTGCACATGTCGTAAATGGTGAGCAACCCAATCTGCACCGCCGTCAGGGCTTCCATCTCGACCCCGGTGGGGCCCACGGTGTGAACCGTGGCCCGACACCATACTGCCGGGGGATCGGGTTGCAGTTCGAAGTCGATGGCCACCTTGGACAAGGCCAGGGGATGACACAAGGGGATCAGATCCGAGGTGCGTTTGGCGCCCTGAATGGCGGCAATGCGGGCCACCCCCAGCACATCCCCCTTACCAGCCTGCCCACTGGCAATCAAGGCCAAGGTGTCGGATTTCATGACGATTTGCCCTTCGGCCACGGCAACGCGCGCTGTGGCCTGCTTGGCAGACACATCCACCATGTGGGCCTGCCCCTGCGAATCGAAATGAGTGAGTTCGGTCATGATCGTGTCCGGATGTAAAGATAGCCGGGACGCACGAACTCTCATGGTGAGTCCCCGCTCCAAGCAGCGCAGGATCGCAGCATACTGCGAGGTCCGGCCCGGAATCGCTCACCCATGCATTTGCCTACATTTTTGCGCCCTTGTTTGACCCGCACCAAATTGGCTTTGGCCTGCGCCCTGATGATGGCCGGGCCCGTGTTGCAGGCGCACGCCGGCCCGGCATCAGCTGACTCGGCCCCTGAAGTGCTGGACGACCCCAGCAGCCCCGCCCGCTTGCCAGAGCTGGGCGACACCGCCAGCCAGGAACTCTCGCCAGCGGCCGAGCGTCGGTTGGGCGACCGCATCATGCGCTCGATCTGGCCTGATCCATCGGTGGTCGATGACCCGCTGGTGCTGGAGTACCTGACACAAATCTGGCAGACGCTGCTGAACGGCGCACGCAAGCTCGGCGAGATCACGCCGGAAATGGACGGTTTGTATGCCTGGGAGCCCTTCTTGGTGGAAGACCGCACGGTCAACGCCTTTGCGCTACCAGGCGGCTACATCGGGGTGCACTTCGGTCTGATTTCGATGACCTCGTCTCCCGACGAACTGGCGTCGGTTCTGGCGCACGAACTGTCCCACGTGACCCAACGCCACATTGCCCGCACCATCGGGGCCCAGTCTCGTCAAAGCTGGGTCAGCCTGGCGTCTCTCATCCTGGGGATCATGGCTGCCAGCCGCAACCCGACCGCAGCGCAAGCCGTGATCATGGGCGGGCAGGCGGCGAGCATGCAAGGACAGCTCAATTTCTCACGCGACATGGAACGCGAAGCCGACCGCGTGGGCTTCGGTGTGCTGACCACAGCGGGCTTTGCCCCTGCCGGCATGGCCCAGATGTTCGAGCACCTGCAAATGGCGTCTCGCCTCAATGACGACGGCAGCTACCCCTATCTGCGCACGCACCCCTTGACCACCGAACGGATTGGCGACGCCCGTGCCCGCCTGGGCCCGCAAGCGTGGAACGCAACCGGGATCCCTGGCGACCCACAACGGCCCTTGCTGGCCTGGCACATCCTGATGGCAGCCCGATCACGCGTGTTGATGGACCCTCGCAGTGCATACATCTCCACCCTGACCACGCCCACCATCCCACCCAAGGCCGACGCCCTGCAAGCCATTGCCCTGTACTACACGGCCGCGGTGGCCCTCACGCGGTTGCATGAACCCGGCCACGCTCTGGAAAATCTGGAAGCTGCGCACGCGTGGGTGACCAAGCTGCCCGCCGGTCAGGCTGCGGTGGTCAACCGCATCCTGAGCCTGTCGAAGATGGAAGTCGATCTGCTGGGCCGAAGCAGCCAGCAGGCCGAGGCAGATTGGTCTCAGATCAATCATGAAGGTCCGCAGGATATGATCCGCCGCCCCGAATTGTTGCTGGCGGGGCGCCTGGCCATGAGCATGACTGGCCCCGAACAACTGACAGCCATGCGTCAAGCCGCATCCAATCTACAAACGTTCTTGATTGACCACCCACACGACGCCTCAGCGTGGGGGCTGCAAAGCGAGTTGTGGCAGCACCTGGATGAGCCAATCCGCGCCGTGCGCGCCGAAGCAGAAGCCACCGCCGCCAAAGGTGATCTGCCGGGCGCGATTGATCGCATCATGGGTGCGCACAAGCGCTTCAATCGCCCGTCTGCGGCCGACGTCATCGAACTGTCGGCGATGGATGCGCGCATGAAAGCCTGGCAAAAGCAACAACGCGAAGACATGCGCGAAGATGCGGGCCGCTAGGCCTCAGGTCTTGGGTCTTGGGTCTTGGGCTTCAGGCCACTTTGCGAGTCGCCTTGCTGACGTGCTCGCTTTCCCACACCAAGGCTTGCCCCAACTCTATCCAGCTCGTCAACAGGGGCTGGTAGTGCTGCTCGATGACGTTGCGTTTGATCTTCAAGGTGGGAGTCAGGTAGCCGTTTTCGATGGTCCAACTGCCCTGCACGATCACCGCCATGGCCAATTGTTCATGGCTCTCCAGGGTGGCGTTGACCTCTTGAATCAACTGGGTCAGTTCCCGAACCAGTTCGGTTCGCATGCTTTCTGCTCGCGCTGAGCGCAAATGGGCTTGAGCATCTTGCGACAACATCAGCAACGCAACCGGTTGCGGTAGGTTGGCCCCCATCACGCACACTGCCTCCAGTTTCGGATGCCCGGCCAATTTGTTTTCGATCGGAACGGGCGCCACATACTTGCCGCGGCTGGTTTTGAAGTTGTCCTTGAGCCGCCCCGTGATACGCAAACGCCCTTGCGCATCGACTTCTCCGCAATCTCCGGTTTTCAAATACCCGTCGGCTGTGAGCGTCGCCTGCGTCAAGGCATCGTCGCGGTAGTAGCCCATCATCATGCCCGGACTCTTGATCTGGATCTCGCCCGATTCAGCAATGCGACACGCCACACCCGGATTGGGATTGCCCACATAGCCTGGGCGAGCCATTCCCGGCCGACTGGCATGCGAATAGGCAAAGTTCTCCGTCATGCCATACACATCCAACAACTCCAGGCCCAAGGATCGATACCACACCACCAAATCTTCAGCCAGAGGGGCCGAGGCCGTGATGGCAAATTTAACGTGCTCCAGGCCCAAGCCTTTGAGTACTTTGTGCTTCACGTAGCGAGACAACAAGGGGATCCGCAGCAGGCGCTTGAGTTTGTCGGGCGGCATCTTGTCGCACACCCCCAGGTAGAACTTCGTCCACAAGCGCGGCACCGAGAAAAAGATGGTGGGCCGAGCCCGCCGCAAGTCTTCAACGAAGGTGTCGATGGAATTGGCGAAATAGACATGAAACCCGAAATACAGCGAAGCCGTCTCGACACAAGCGCGCTCGGCGGCGTGGGCCAAGGGCAGATAAGACAGCATGCGCTCCTTGCGCCCCAGATTGAGGATCAGGCGCAGGCCCTCGCCCACCGCCCACATGGCTCGAAACGAAATCATCGCCCCCTTGGGTTGCCCGGTACTCCCTGAGGTGTAGATGATCGACGCTATTGCATCCAAGCTGCGACGCGGCTGCCCCTCCAGCGGTTCGAAGCGCTCCACAATGCCATTCCAGGTCAGCTTCAACTGGCTGGGGGTGATCGGCAATCCCACGCATGTCAAGGTTGGAGGCAAATGCGCAGCGATGTCTTCCCAGATGCGCTCATCGAGCTTGCCGACAAACAGCAGTTGCGCCTGACTGTGCTCCAGCACATAGTTGGCCGTCTCGCTTCCCACAGTTGGATAAAGCGGCACCGTCACATGCCCGGCCATCCACACCGCCAGATCGGCCATCACCCAATGAGCGCAATTGCTCGACAGAATGCCAATGTTGCTTCCTGCTGGCAGCTTCAAAGATTGCAAGTACGCCGCCATCCGTCGCACCTGATCGGCCACTTCGCGCCAGGTGTAATCCACCACACGGTCGCCAAAAGGTTGTGTCAGGTACACCGCATCGGGTTGCTCTTGCTCCCACCGATAAAGGCAATCCAGGGTAGTCAGTTGCTGGGTGATGGGAACGGGCATGGCTCACTCCTGCGCGACACGATGTGACGCTTGCCATCTTAGAGAGACGACTCTCGTCAAACACCTCAGACAACTACTCATGCGAGGCGCAATACCGGGGACACCCTCATCAAATCAACGTCAGAACCTGTTTCAGAACCAATTTCATGACGTTCGAGGGCCACAAAGATGAAGAAAGCTGTTTTTTCCTAGAGAAGAGGCATTACCATCTGCTACGCAACGCCTACGAGGAACGCTGGCAATTGACCTGGCGCCCGAGGCCCGCAACAGATCTGACCCTTGATGGAGTGAATTCACATGGCAACTGCGAAAAAAGCCCCGGCCAAGAAGGCCGCTGCACCTGCAAAGAAGGCTGCAGCCAAGCGCGCACCGAACGCCGCCTTTCTGAAGCCCTTGACCCCCAGCCCCGCGCTGGCCGCCGTGATCGGCACCTCCCCCCTGCCTCGCACGGAAGTGACGAAGAAGGTGTGGGAGTACATCAAGAAGCACAACCTGCAAGACGCAGCCAACAAGCGCAACATCAACGCTGACGACAAGCTGAAGCCCATCTTCAAGAAGCCGCAAGTCACGATGTTCGAGCTGACCAAGCTGATCAGCGAGCAATTGAGCTGATTGAAATAGGCAGGTCTTGTTCGGCTGACGAGCCGAACACCTGTGTCAAACCCGGCCTTGTGCCGGGTTTTTTCATGGCTGAATCTCAGGCCACAAGATCAGGCGGCGGGCTTCACATCCTCATGGTGGGTCAGGCCAGCATGGCCGCGCTCGGCGGCCAACCATTGCAAGACCGGGATGGTGCCGGGCAACACCGGCATCACCTCAACCGGCAAAGCCTGCCAGGCCATGCATTGGCCTTCTTTCATCTCGAATGCCCCTTGCCATTCATAGACTTTGCAGAAATGCAGGCGCACGCGTGCATGGGGGTAGTCCATCACCTCGATCTGCCACGGATGGGCAGCCCCGATGGTGATGCCGATTTCTTCATGCAACTCGCGCCGCAAGGCCTGCTCAACGGTTTCCCCGGCTTCGAGCTTGCCACCCGGAAACTCCCAGTAGCCGGCATAGACCTTGCCTTCGGGCCGTGAGGTCAACAGAAAGCGGCCTTCTCGGCCTTGCGAATCACGTTCGATCAGCACCCCGACCGCCACCTCGACCGGAGGGCGATCGGTGGGCTCCATCACGTGGTAAGACTTGCGTTCAGCCATGGTCACGCCCCGCGTAGTCCTTGGCGAATTGATAGGCCACGCGACCTGAACGCGAACCTCGTTCCAGCGCCCATACCAGGGCTTCGGGGCGAGCGGCCTCGATGGCGCCCGGTGGCACCCCCAAGTGGTTCAACCACTGGGCCACAATGGCCAGGTACTCATCTTGTGAGAAGGGATAGAAGCTGATCCACAGGCCAAAACGTTCGGACAGTGAAATCTTTTCTTCGACCACCTCACCCGGATGCAACTCGCCATCCTCGGTGTGCTTGTAGGTCTTGTTGTCCGAGTGATATTCAGGCAGCAGATGCCGGCGATTGGAGGTGGCGATGATCATCACGTTGTCACCACTGGCCGAGACGGTGCCGTCCAAAATCGACTTCAGGGCCTTGTAGCCCGGCTCGCCCTCATCGAAGCTGAGGTCGTCACAAAAGACGATGAAGCGTTCAGGGCGTGTGCTCACCAACTCAATCAGATCCGGCAGGTCGATCATGTCAGCCTTATCGACTTCGATGAGCCGCAGGCCTTGCGCCGCATGCGCGTGCAGACCGGCTTTGACCAAGGAGGACTTGCCTGTGCCACGCGCACCTGACAGCAAGACATTGTTGGCCGTCTTGCCCTCGACGAATTGCGCCAGATTACGCGCGAAGCGCTCCTTTTGCGTGTCCACTTCCTGCAAGTCGTCGTAGCGGATGCTGGCGACGTGTCGAACAGGCTCCAGCCATCCGGTGGCCCACGCCGCCGCGCTGCGCTTGCGATACCGAAACGCGATCGACGCCCCCCAATCGGGTGTGGCCACCGCGGCCTGGTCGTGAGCAGGCAGCAGCGCGTCAAGCCGAGCCACCAGGCTTTCAGCTCGCTGGAGAAATTGAATCAGAGCAGGATCAAGCTTAGACATGGGGCGCAGTGTAAAACGTCAGTAATCTGGTCAGCGCAGCAGCTGCTGCAAGGTGCCATCCAGATGTTCGGTGGGCAGGCGCTTGAAGCCCGTTCGGGTGAAGCGCAGCAAGCGCCCCATCAACACGCTGCAAGCCAGCGCCGCACCTTGTTGCGCTTCCACGGTGGGCGCTTGGGCTGCGCGCGCATCGGCCAAAGCTTTATAGGCCTGACGCAGCACCGACTCCAGGCGATCCCAAAATTGATTCATGCGCACGCCAAGACGTTCGTGCTCCAACAGCAAGGCGTCGCCCACCATCACCCGACACATCCCCGGGTTCTTTTGCGCGAACTGCAAGACGAGGGCCACGATGCGTCCGACCTGTTGCGCCGGATCAGATTCACGCTCCAGCACTTGATTGGTCAACGTGAAGATCGACTGCTCGATGAATTCAATCAGCCCCTCGTACATCTGCGCCTTGCTGGCAAAGTGCCGATACAGCGCCGCTTCACTGACGTCAAGATGAGCCGCCAAGGCCGCCGTGGTGATGCGATCTGACGCCGGCTGTTCCAGCATGCCCGCCAGGGCCTGAAGGATTTGAATGCGGCGTTCGCCTGGCTTGGGGCGTTTGCGTGTATTGGCCCCCGCGTCATCCGACCGAACTTCGTCACTCATGGCGCATCCCTGATGGTGAGAATCTACTTCGCTGATCGCGAGCGCCACGCATGCAGCGCCTTCAGCGATTTGATTCTGACACACACCCATGGCGGTCTGCCGTGCAGGCCGATGCCCGCCTCGGGGCCATGAGGATTGCCTTTGAGGTAATGCTGCATCCACACGGTCTTCAGTCCGAGCTGATGCGCGCTGCGCAGGTTGGCCACCGTGTCCTCCACCAGCACACAACGGTGGGCCGGCAAACGATGCCGAGCCAACACCACGCGCAGCATGCGGACATCTGGTTTGGGGCGCAGGTCGCCAAACACTCGCATGCTCTCGATGGCAATGACGCCTTCAAAGTGAGAGGCCAGATCGAGTGCCGTCAGCACCCGCTTGGCGTAATCGGCTGGGGCATTGGTCAGCAGAAACTTGCGGCCAGACAAACGCTTGAGGGCATGGCGATCGACCGGCTGCATGTGCAACTGCTGCTCCAGCCCCTCCAGTACATGGGTGTGCGCCAGGAAATGCGCTGCGCGAATGCCGTGATGCTTTTCCAGGCCCAGCAAAGTGGCACCATAGCGACGCCAGTAGTAAATGCGCAGCCGATCGGCCTCATCGCGTGGAACCGCGAGATGGGTCTCGATGTAATCCGTCATCGACAGATTGAGCCGACCAAACACAGCACGACTGGCATCGTGCAAAGTGTTATCGAGGTCGAACAACCAGATCGGCTCAGCCATCCAGACGACTTCAGTGCGAACGGATCATGGTGCCGTAAGCCTGCTCGGTCAGGATCTCCAGCAACATGGCATGCGGCACGCGGCCATCCACGATGTGAACCGCATTGACGCCGCTCTTGGCCGCATCGAGCGCACCCGCGATCTTGGGCAACATGCCGCCCGAGATGGTGCCGTCTTCGATCAGCTCATCAATGCGACGGGCGGTCAGATCGGTCAGCAGATTGCCTTCCTTGTCGAGCACACCCTTGATGTTGGTGAGCATCATCAGCTTTTCCGCCTTCAGCACTTCGGCCAGCTTCGACGCCACCAGATCGGCGTTGATGTTGTAGCTTTCGTTGCGCTCGCCAAAGCCGATGGGGCTGATCACCGGGATGAACTGGTCGTCTTGCAGCGCCTTGACCACACTGGGATCGATCGACTCGATCTCGCCCACCAGTCCCACGTCGTGTTCTTTGGTGGGGTCATCCTTGTCGAGCATCTTGAGCTTGCGTGCACGGATCAGGCCGCCATCGCGACCGGTCAAGCCCACCGCCTTGCCGCCCGCCGCATTGATCAGGCCCACGATGTCTTGCTGGACTTCGCCCGCCAACACCCACTCGACCACTTCCATGGTCTCTTCATCGGTGACGCGCATGCCCTGGATGAATTGGCCCTTCTTGCCAATCTTGTTGAGGGCCGAGTCAATTTGCGGACCACCACCGTGCACCACCACAGGGTTGAGGCCCACCAGCTTGAGCAAGACCACGTCTTCTGCAAAATCCGCCTGCAACTCAGGATCCGTCATGGCGTTGCCGCCGTACTTGATCACGATGGTCTTGCCATGGAACTTGCGAATATACGGTAGGGCCTGTGCCAGGATTTCGGCCTTGTCGCGAGGCGCAATGGTGTCGACGGAGGCAGACGGAGCCGAAGGGTTGGATGCGGTCATGGCAAGCGCGGGTTGACAAACAAGAATTCTTCTATTTTAGAAGGGAACGGGGCCTGGAAGGTCCGCGTGCGGTGTCAACCATCCTGTCAGTTCGTGCGTCTTTGGGTACATGAGGTCATACTCCTGCCTAACGAGTTGACAGCCACAAGGATCACACCATGAGTGCACCGATCACATTTCTTCGCAATCCGATCTGGAAGCGCCTGGCCAGCGGCCTCGTGCTCGCCGGGGCTCTGACTGGCCTGGCCTATGCGGAGGATGGCGAGGTCAAGAAGATTGATCTGGAGGCCAACAAGATCACCATCAAGCACAACGGCATCAAGAACCTCGACATGCCGGCCATGCAGATGGCGTTTCGGGTGGCCGACCCCAATTGGCTGAAGAACCTGCAAGTGGGAGACCGGGTGACCTTTTCGGCAGCCAAGGTCGATGGTCAATTCACCGTCACCGCGCTTTCGAAGAAATAAAAAATACGGGCTCCAGCACATGACTGAAGCCCGTTGAATAACAAACCCCTCCCCGGGATTTTGATCTCTGGTCTAACTTGTTTTCGTATTTGCGCGAATCTTTTCTTATTTTTTCATTCGTGTTCAGATGTGATGATTGTATGGGCGCGTTCTTGTCAGAAAAGCCCCACAAAACGGGGGTAATCGTTACCGCCTGCAATATGATGTTCGGATCACACGAAATGCTTCCACAATACAAAATTCAAGTGATCACCCACTGCATGACGAGAGTCATCATCAGATAGCGTCCGAACTTGCCGACCGCCATGTAGGCAACGCAGGGCCAGAACGGCAATCGAAGCCACCCGGCCACTGCACACAAGGGATCGCCAACGACCGGCAACCACGACAGCAAGCACGCTGGGGCCCCAAAGCGCTCCAGCCAGCGCAGCGCGGCGCGGTGGGCGCTTTTTTTACCAGTAGGCTCCCGGTGATGGTGAGCTTGCCACGAGTCGGCAGCCGAATGCACGGCGCGCCCCATCCACCAGGTCACCGTCCCGCCCAGGGTGTTGCCCAGCGTGGCCACAGCCATGGCCTGCCAGAATAGATCCGGCCGCAATTTGACCAATCCGAAGACGGCTGGCTCGGACCCCATCGGCAACAAGGTGGCCGATACAAAAGCGATGAGAAACACGGCGCCCAGGCCGTATTGCGGAATCGACAGCAGCGCCAACAGCGCAGCGACCCCATGTTCAAGCCAATGTGTCATGCCGGCCATTGTGGCGCGAGCCGCTCACACAAAAAAATGGCTCTTCGGCCCTTTGGATGACAACAGGCGCCGATCAGAACGAGTAACCGACCGAGGCGGTGTACACGGCAGAGGTGAAGTCGAACTTGGCGCTGTGGGTATAACGACCGGCTGTGATATCCAAGGTCTAGTTGACGAACGTGGAAACCACACCGACGTTCAACGAACACGTCTTGTCCACCTTGTAGGTCACCCCAGCCTGCAGGGCAGGCGCGATCGACGAGTCGAGATGCAGCTTGACCGAGGACTCACTGCGCCGCTCACCTTCAACTTCACGACATGCTTGGGAGGCAAGCCCAATGCCCGCTCGACACCAAAATTGTCATTGAAGGCGCGCTCCACACTGAACATCACTCATTTCAGCCCTGCGGATTTCGAATGAATTTTTCAAAGCGTGAGATGAGGCACGATTTCGGTGCATCAGCGGAATTTTGACGCCGGGGAGTACACAACACCCAGCCTCGCGGGCTATACTCTGCCTCCTTTTTAAGCAGCCCTGATCGCTCACCCGGTCGGGGCTTTCGCATCTTGCAGCATGTTCATTGGCCCGCATGAGCTCCCCAACCGACTGTTTGTCGCCCCCATGGCGGGGGTGACCGACCGTCCATTCCGACAGTTGTGCAAGCAACTGGGGGCGGGCTACGCTGTGAGTGAAATGGTCACCTCGCGCAAGGACCTGTGGAACAGCCTGAAGACCTCGCGCCGGGCCAACCACGAAGGCGAGACCGCCCCGATTGCCGTGCAGATTGCCGGCACCGATGCCGCCATGATGGCCGAGGCCGCCGCCTATAACATCGACCGCGGGGCCCAGATCATCGACATCAACATGGGTTGCCCCGCCAAGAAGGTGTGCAACAAATGGGCAGGCTCGGCGTTGATGCAAGACGAGCCTCTGGCGCTGGACATCGTGCAAGCTGTGGTGGCCGCTTGTGCCCCCCACAACGTGCCCGTGACCTTGAAAATGCGCACGGGCTGGAGCCAGCAACACAAAAACGCCGTGCGCATTGCGCGCGCCGCCGAAAGCGCGGGCGTGGCGATGCTGACCGTGCATGGTCGCACGCGCGAACAAGGCTACAAAGGCCAGGCTGAATACGACACGATAGCCGCCGTCAAGGCCGCCGTGAAGGTGCCCGTGGTGGCCAATGGCGACATCACCTCGCCCGAGAAAGCCCAAACCGTGCTGGCCTACACCGGTGTCGACGCCATCATGATTGGCCGCGCCGCCCAAGGCCGCCCCTGGATCTTTGGCGACATCGCCCATTACCTGGCCACGGGGCAGCATCGTGCGCCCCCCCTGACGCAACAAGTCAAACAGTGGTTGCTCGATCACCTGGACGACCACTATTCCCTTTACGGCGAATTTGCCGGCGTGCGCACCGCACGCAAACACATCGGATGGGCCGTCAGAGCCCTGCCTGGGGGCGAGGATTTCCGCGCTCACATGAACACGCTGGAAACCTGCGCGAGCCAAGTGCAGGCGGTAGCCGACTTCTTCGAAGCCCTGAGCGTAGACCACGACCGTTTGCCGTTGGTCGACACCGCTTGGGACGACGACGAGGCCGCACAGGATGCCAGGGAGGCCGCCTGCACAGCGAACTGAACACCATGAGTAAAAAGAACATTCACGACTGCATTCGAGACAACCTGGAAGGCTACTTCCACGACCTCAAAGGGGCTGAACCCGACGCGGTGTACGACATGGTCGTGCGAGCTGTGGAGCGTCCCATGCTGGAGGTGGTGATGGCGCGCGCCGAGGGCAATCAGTCCAAAGCGGCAGACTGGTTGGGCATCAACCGCAACACGCTGCGCCGCAAGTTGCTCGAACACAAACTCATCAAATAACCGCTCTTTGATTTAAAGGAAGAACCATGGCTTTGACCGCCTTGCTGTCCGTGTCCGACAAGACCGGCATCGTTGAATTTGCCCAGGCGCTGAACGCCCAGGGCGTGCGCCTGCTGTCCACCGGCGGCACCGCCAAGCTGCTGGCCGAAAAGGGCCTGCCCGTGACCGAGGTGTCGGAAATGACCGGGTTCCCTGAAATGCTGGACGGCCGCGTCAAGACCCTGCACCCCCGCGTGCACGGCGGCATCCTGGCTCGCCGCGACCTGCCCGAGCACATGGCGGCGCTGAAGGAACACGGCATCGACACCATCGACATGCTGGTGGTCAACCTCTACCCCTTCGCCCAAGCCACTGCCAAGGCCGACTGCACGCTGGAAAACGCCATCGAGAACATCGACATCGGCGGCCCCACCATGCTGCGCGCGGCCGCCAAGAACTGGCAAGACGTGGCCGTGATCATCGACCCCGTGGACTACGAGCAAGTGCTGTCGGAAATGAAGGCCGACGGCATCACCCGTTCGACCAAGTTCATGCTGGCCAAGAAGGTGTTTGCTCATACCGCCGCTTACGACGGCATGATCACCAACTACCTGACCTCCCTGGAAGCCGGTTCGGAATTGAAGACCGAAGCCGTGCCCGCCAAGGCCGAGTACCCTGCCGTCTACAACCTGCAACTGCACAAGGTGCAAGGCATGCGTTACGGCGAGAATCCCCACCAGTCTGCTGCGTTCTACCGTGAAGCCGCCCCTGTGGTGTCCACCCTGGCCAACTGGACCCAGATCCAAGGTAAGGAGCTGTCCTTCAACAACATTGCTGACGCCGATGCGGCTTGGGAATGTGTGAAGGCTTTTGAAGCCCCCGCTTGCGTCATCATCAAGCACGCCAACCCCTGCGGCGTGGCTGTGGGCGCTGGCCCGTTGGAAGCCTACACCAAGGCCCTGAAGACCGACCCCACCAGCGCGTTTGGCGGCATCATGGCCTTCAACCGCGTGGTCGATGCCGACGTGATCGATGCCATCAACACCAACAAGCAGTTCGTGGAAGTGGTGATCGCACCGAAGTTCACCGATGCGGCCCGCGCTGCGTATGCCTCTAAGCAGAACGTGCGCTTGCTGGAAGTGCCGCTGGACGACGCCACCCGTAAGCTGGGCAATGCCCTGGACTTCAAGCGCGTGGGCGGCGGCATGCTGCTGCAATCGGCTGACAACATCGACATCGTGGGCGACATCAAGGTCGTGACCAAGCTGCAACCCACCGAGCAACAGATGAAGGACATGCTGTTTGCCTGGACCGTGGCCCGCTTCGTCAAGAGCAACGCCATCGTGTTCTGCAAGGACGGCATGACCATGGGCGTGGGCGCTGGCCAGATGAGCCGCCTGGATTCCGCTCGCATTGCCTCGATCAAGGCCCAGCACGCTGGTCTGACCCTGCAAGGCACGGCCGTGGCGTCGGACGCCTTCTTCCCGTTCCGTGACGGCTTGGACGTGGTGGTCGACGCGGGTGCCACCTGTGTGATCCATCCCGGTGGTTCGATGCGCGACGAAGAGGTCATCGCCGCCGCTGACGAGCGCGGCATTGCCATGGTCTTCACCGGCACGCGTCACTTCCGTCATTGATCCACACAGGATGAACTGACAAGCCGGCCAATCCATTCGGGTTGCGCCGGCTTTTTGTTTCGCATATATTTCGCATGCGAAATAAATTCAAGATGAAACAAAAACCTCCTCGCCTCATTTTTTTGCTCAACAGCGCGCAGCGCCACCTGCAGCAATGGATGGCCTTGCAGACCGCAACGCTGTTTGGCAAACAGCAAGCCATTCCGACCCCGGCCCAGGCGGGTGTGCTGTTTGTGCTGGCCAAGCAAGATGGCGCCACCATGGGTCATCTGGCCCAAGAACTTGATCTGGCGCCATCAGCGGTCTCGGGCCTGATTCAACGCATGGAAGCATTGGAATGGGTCGCGCGGCGTGCCTGCCCAGACGATGGACGAACTCAACGGGTCTGGCTCACCTCGCTAGGCGGTGATCAGCTTGAGCCTTTGCGCCAAGGAATGAAACGCATCAACCAGCGCCTCACCGCTGGCTTCACCGAGGCGGAATTGGCCACGGTCGCACGCTGGCTCCGCCATGTTCAACAACTCGATGCCGCTGATGCAGATGGAGCGCCCTCACATGAATGAATCCCCTCGCCCAACAGAGTCGGTTGGCGAACGCGTCACCATCGTCTGCGCCGATGGCACGCCCTTGCAAGGCCATTTCATCGCGGCTCCGACGGATCAGCCCCGCAAAGCCCCGGTCCTAGTTAGCCCTGCCACCGGTGTCAAGCAGCAGTTCTACTTCCGCTTTGCCTCTTGGCTGGCAGCGCAGGGGCACGATGTGCTGGTCTTTGATTACCGTGGCATCGGCCTTTCTCTGCAAGGCCGACTGAGGGATTGCAAAGCCAGCCTGAAGGAATGGGGCCAACAAGATCAGGTTGCAGCTCTTGATTGGCTGGTTCAACGCACCGGGCAGGAGCAAGTGCTGCTGCTGGGGCATAGCGCTGGAGGGCAAATGATGGGGCTGCTGCCCAACCACCATCGCATCTCAAGGGTGGTGGGTGTGGCCGCCTCCACCGGCTGGTTCCGTGGGATGCGTTTGGGCTTTCGGATTCCCGCCTACACGATCCTGCGCGGCGTGATTCCCTTGGGGACGCTGCTCAAGGGCTACGCGCCATGCAGCGCTGTGGGCCTAGGAGAAGACCTTCCCGCCAAGGTGGCTAGCCAGTGGGGGCGCTGGTGCGCGGCCGGTGGCTACGCCACGAACGCCACCCGTCGCCATCCTGAGCAAGACTTTCACAGTCAAGTCAATGCGCCCATCACGGTCGTGCACGCCACCGATGACGACATCGCCACGCCTCGAACGGTGGCAGATTTGCTGCGCACCTTCCCCCAGGCCCCGCATCGCGTGTTGCGCATCCGCCCCGCCAGTCATGGCCTGCGCGCCATTGGTCACATCGATTGGTTCCGCGCCTCGCATCAATCGGTGTGGCCCACAATCGCCGCGGCACTGAATGGCGAGGCTTGACTTCAGGCCATCCTGTAAGCTTGGGGGCGTATGAGAATTCTTGGCATCGACCCCGGCTTGCAAACCACTGGCTTTGGCATCATCGAATCCGATGGGCCGCGCCTGCACTACGTGGCCAGTGGCACGATCAAGACCAAAGAGGCTGCGCAGGGCGACTTGCCCAACCGCTTGAAGCTGATCTTCGAAGGGGTGCGTGAAGTGGTGACACGATACGAGCCGCATGAGGCCTCGGTCGAAATCGTGTTTGTGAATGTCAACCCGCAGTCGACCCTGCTGCTCGGACAGGCGCGGGGCGCGGCGATTGCGGGCCTGCTCTCCAGCCCCAATTCCCCTGCCGTATCGGAGTACACCGCGCTGCAGATGAAGAAGGCGGTCGTCGGTCACGGCCATGCCGCGAAAGCTCAGATCAGGCACATGGTGATGCGTCTGTTGAGCCTACCAAGAGAGCCCAATAACGATGCCAGCGACGCCCTCGGTTTGGCCATTTGTCATGCCCATGCTGGCAATGCCATGGCGCAGATGGCCCGTGCCACTGAGCTGACCCGCCGCACCCATGCGCAGATCAAGGGTGGTCGGGTTTACTGACCGTCTTTGATCATCCGCCCCTGCGCAGATTGAACCGGCCGCGCATTCATTTGGTACATCCTAGAGAAGATGCCGATCTGCTCGCGTGACATCTGGGCTGGCTGTTTCATCACCATCCACAACACGCCTTCGGTGCAAGGCGGCGTGGTCAACGAGCCCATGTAGGTCACATACTGCTTGTGCTCGGGCAGGATCTGATTCAAATCGATCGGCACCGACGAGGCTTGCTCGATGCCCTTTTCCAGTGGCAAGGCATTCCAAACCAACTGCAGCGCGGGATGGGTGTTGCCCTGCTCCACCAAGATAGCGATCACCGCCAGATGGCCCTCGGCATCCTTGTGCACCAGGTGCACATCCATGTCGTATTGCTTGCCATTGATCCGCTCTTCGCTTGGCCGGTGGAAATGAAACTGCACCAGCTCGTAGCGCTTGCCCAGAATGGTGATGCTGTTGCCGGGATCGACGTTGGCTTGAATCGTGTGGCCGTTGTCAATCACCCGGAACTTGGTGGGATGGTAATCAAACTGAATTGGATCCAGTTGCACTGGGATCCCATCGCGAATGTCGATCGGGCTTTGCCGCTTGCCCAGCATGCACTGCCGATACTCCGGCTTGAGCATGCCCCAGCTTTCTGGACCCGTATCGCCGCTGTAGGCCCAGTGCACTTCATGACCCAAGGGTTCAGGTAAATCGTGCTTGCCGTGCTTGTCGGATGAAACGCGCGGCGCTCCTGCAGGGGTTGGAATGGACGCTTCCTTGCCACGAGGATAGGTCACCGGTCGAACGTGAGCGGATGATTTCCGTTTGGGCGACTTTGCTTCAATCTTCAGGACAGCCGCAGCAGCCTGCTTGGCTCGCACCTCGGCGATTTTCTCGTCAATGAGGTCGCGCAACTCGGCCATGGACACCGGAGCCGATGGCGCGGCAGCAGCGCCGGGCTTGACCTTTTCGCCTTTGCCGGCCTCACGTGAGGCGCTTTCAACCGGCGGGAGGCGGCGCTCGGGCTTGTGGATCAGCTCCCGCAGATGGGGGCGAATGTCGGGCTCAGGTGCGTCGTCCGACGCCGCAGGTGCAGCCGTAGAGGGCGATTCTGTCTGCACCCGGCCTTCGACGGCGAAAACACCCATGCCCCAAGCCAAACCCAAAGCCAGCACCAGGGGCTTTGCCAAACGAGCAGACAGTGGGGCCAACATGATTTCTCCAGCCAAAGACACCCCGTGGTTTTCGGCAGGAGAAACGCCCAGCTTGAATCTGGGTCGTGAAATAGTTGTGAAGTCAACCGATAGGCCGGATTCTGTGCAGTCCCGTGTCTCGCGACGCTGAACCGTGACCGTCATTCCTCTGGGCCGCCTGTCGCCAGAGCGGCTCAATGCCACCTACCCGCACACTCCCCGGGCCAGGTCATCGTGTGCCTATTTGGTGTTGCTGCGCGTAGAGATTGCCCGTTTCACCCAAACTGAATTGGCTCGTCTCTGTTGCTCTGATCCTCACCTTACGGTGGAGAGGTGTTACCTCCTACGCTGCCCTGTGCAGTCCGGACCTTCCTCCAGTACGCCCTTTCGAGACTTGTACCAGCGACGATCTGGTTGACTTCACAGCGCAGATTATCCCCCGCGCCGCATAGGATCACAAGCCTGCCTTCTGAAGACTGCTCAAGAAGTCTGTCGGGCTTTGATATCCGATCACCCGATGGGCGCTTTGCTCACGTCCTTGTGGGTCATAGAAGATGATGCCAGGGGGACCAAACAGCTGGAATCGTTGCAACAAGGCCCGGTCGGCGTCGGTGTTGGCCGTCACGTCCGCTTGCAGCAGCATCACCGGCTTGAGCCGCCCCTGCACCCCTAGATCGGTGAAGGTCTGGTGTTCCATTTCCAGGCACGAAGTGCACCAGTCGGCATAGAAATCGAGCATCACCGGCTGACCGGACTGACGCGCCTGCGCCAGCATGGCATCCAGCTCAGCAACCGTTCGCACTTTTTTGAAGGGCAGCACGCTTTGGTGAGTCGACACCACCGCGTCGGCGCCCTCAACCTTGGCCACCAGATAGGGCCAGGCGGGCCGGCTGACCCACACCGCCATGGCCAGCATGATCACGCCAAACACAGCCTTGACGACCTTCATCCAGGGCCCGGTTCGGGGCAACAAGCTGCCGGCCGACAAGCCCACCAGCAGCAAGGGCACACTCATGCCCCACGCCATGGCGTACAGCGCGCTGCCCCCCAGCACCACATCGTGCGTCTGGCTGATGTAGAGCAAGGCCCCCGCCAACGGGGCTGATACGCATGGACTGACCACCAGGGCCGATACCGCGCCCATGGCAAACACGCTGATGAACCGCCCACCAGGCAGGTGACCAGTGCCGGCCCCCAGCCAACTTTGCACGGTCGCCGGCAACTGCAATTCATACAGCCCGAACATCGACAACGACAACAGCACCATCAAAGCCGCAAACACCAAGACGACGGTGGGATGCTGCAAATAGGCCGCCAGCCCCTGGCCGAGCAAGCCGGCTGCTACACCCAGCCCCGTGTAGACCAGGGCCATGCCTTGCGAATAACTGAATGCCAGCAAAAAGCCTTTGCCGCGGCTCGTCTGACTGCCATGCCCCACGATGATCGACGACAGGATGGGCACCATCGGCAAAACGCAGGGCGTCAAAGACAGCAGGATCCCGGCCAAGAGAAAAACCGGCACGATCAGCGCCAGGCGACCTGAGGCCAACGCCGACGAGATCCGATTGTCTTCTGCCCCGCCCGCGCCCACCATCGCCGTCGAAGGGTTCGAGGGCGCCGCGCCCGCGGTATCCGGCTCCACATCCTGCACGTCACCCTGCGGTGTGAGACTGACCTTGAAGAAGCGATGCTGCGGCGGATAACAGATGCCGGCTTCGGCGCAGCCCTGGTAGGTCACCTGCAGGCGTTGCGCCCCTTGCAAACCGGACGGCAAGCTCAACCCCGCAGCGAGGTCATGGTGATAGACCTCCAGATCCTTGTCGAAATTCGGGTCATGCTTGATGTCGCCTGGCGGCAAGGTCCAGGTCAATTCCGCCGCTGGCCCGCCGTTGGCTGGCGTGATTTGCGCGGCAAACCGCTCACGGTACAGGTACACGCCCTTGGCCAGGGTCACGCGCACGTCAAGCTGCCGCCCCCCCGCCCCCGCCACGTCCAAAGAGAAAGCCTGCTCGACAGGTAGAAATTGCTGCGCCTGGGCAACAGAAGCCACCGATAGCAGGACAATCAGCAAGATACTGAGCAAAGAAGCCGCGCCACGGCGCACCGAAATCCAGGTCAAAGCATTCATGGGGTCCATTCTGCCCGCGGCGGGCCGATCCTGTTGCGTTGACCACCTATCCCCTTTGGAGTTCAACATGAAAGCCCAAAACATTCTGGAAACCATCGGTCGCACCCCGCACATCCGCATGAACCGACTGTTTGGCCCGCAGGCCCAGGTCTGGATCAAGGCCGAGCGTGTCAACCCGGGCGGCTCCATCAAAGACCGCATCGCGCTGTCGATGGTCGAGGAGGCCGAGCGGCAGGGCATCCTGAAGCCCGGCGGCACCATCATTGAACCCACCTCAGGCAACACCGGCGTCGGTCTGGCCATGGTGGCGGCGGTCAAAGGCTACAAGCTGATCCTGGTGATGCCCGACAGCATGTCGATCGAACGCCGCCGCCTGATGCTGGCCTACGGCGCCTCGTTCGACCTGACCCCCAAGGAAAAGGGCATGAAGGGCGCGATTGCGCGTGCGCAAGAACTCGCCGCGGGCACCCCTGGCGCCTGGATCCCGCAGCAGTTCGAAAACCCGGCCAACATCGCGGTGCACGAGCAAACCACCGCGCAGGAAATCCTGGCCGACTTCCCTGATGGGCTGGATGTGCTGATCACGGGCGTGGGCACCGGCGGACACATCACGGGCTGCGCTCGGGTACTGAAAAACGCGTGGCCCAACCTGAAGGTGTTCGCCGTCGAACCGACAGCCTCTCCAGTCATTTCGGGTGGCGCGCCAGGGCCTCATCCCATCCAGGGCATTGGCGCCGGCTTTATCCCCACCAACCTCGACACCAGCCTGCTCGATGGCGTGATCCAGGTTGAAGCTGAAGCCGCTCGTGAATTTGGCCGCCGCTCTGCCCGTGAAGAGGGCATGCTGGTCGGGATCTCATCTGGTGCCACCCTCGCCGCCATTGCACAGAAGTTGCCCGAACTGCCGACCAACGCGCGCGTGCTGGGCTTTTGCTACGACACCGGAGAGCGTTACCTCTCGGTCGAAGGCTATTTGCCCGTCTGACCGCTCGGCCTATGCGCGAAAGCGGTCTGTCGATCGATACTTGGCGGATGTGGGCCATGCTGACTGCCCTGGTGGTCAGCATCCCGGCCTTTTACGATTCGCTGATGCCCGTGCCCTCGGCATGGATTGTGTCGCTGTATGGCCTCAGCGGCGTGTTGACCCTTGGATCGAGTTGGGGGCGCACTCCGCGTTCAACTGACAGTCGCACTTTCTGGAGCCAGCCGCAGCACGCCGACCGGGTACTGGGCGGGGCCATGCTGATTTCGGCCTTGCTGCCGCACAGCAACAACAGCACGGGCGCATTGAGTTGGCGGTTGGCGGTCGAGTTGGCCACGCTGATTCGCCTGTTGGCACTGAGCCAGCCATTCTGGGCGGGTACGGGCTTGTTGCGCCTGGTTGCCATGGCCGCAGGCATGCTCACACTCTGCGGCGTCGGTTTTTACTGGATCGACCCTCAAATCAACAGCGTCGAAGATGGGCTCTGGCTGGCTTTCACAACAGCCGCCACCGTCGGCTTCGGCGACGTGGTCCCCAACACCACGGCATCGCGGATTTTCTCTGTGTTCGTGGTGCTCTTGGGTTATGGCGTGCTGTCGCTGGTCACTGCCAGCATCGCCGCCATGTTCGTGGGCAATCAGGAGCGCAAAGTGGAGCAAGAAATTCTGCGCGACATGCACACCCAACTGCGCGCCGTTCGGAAGGAAATCGCTGAACTGCGCACCCAGTTAGAAGAACATCGAACCGCCCAGCAAAAAGCCGGATCGGTTGACGACCGTCCGGCTTCCTGAGAAAGGCCTGAGGCGCTTCAGCCAACGAAGCGCCAGTTCAGGCTCTCGCCTGCGCGCAGGGGTTTGATCTCGGCTTCACCGAACGGCAGGGCCTCGGGAACGGTCCAGCTTTCGCGAACCAAGGTCACCTGGTCGGTGTTGCGGGGCAGGCCGTAAAAGTCCGGACCGTAGAAGCTCGCAAACGCTTCGAGCTTGTCGAGCGCACCAGCGGTTTCAAACGCTTCGGCATACAACTCCATCGCCAGCGGGGCGGTATAGCACCCGGCACAGCCAGACGCATGCTCTTTCAAATGCGATGCGTGAGGCGCGCTGTCGGTCCCCAAGAAGAACTTACTCAAGCCACTCGTGGCCGCTTGCACCAGCGCCACGCGATGCTCTTCGCGCTTGAGGATGGGCAAACAGTAGTAGTGCGGGCGGATGCCGCCGGTGAAGATGGCATTGCGGTTGTAGAGCAAATGCTGCGGCGTGATCGTGGCCCCCACGAATCGATCGGCCTCGGTCACATATTGCGCGGCCTCTTTGGTGGTGATGTGCTCGAACACGATCTTCAGTTCCGGAAAATCGCGGCGCAAAGGGATCAGCTTGGTGTCGATGAAGGCCTTTTCGCGATCGAACACATCGACCTCGCTGTCGGTAACCTCGCCGTGCACACAGAACACCAGGCCCTCCTTCTGCATGGCCTCCAACACAGGGTAGGTGGCGCGCAAATCAGTCACCCCGGCGTCGCTGTTGGTCGTTGCCCCTGCAGGGTAAAGCTTGAACGCCACCACACCCGCCGCTTTGGCCTTGGCTACCTCAGAAGCAGGCGTTGCGTTCGTGAGGTACAGCACCATCAAGGGGTCGAATTTCATGCCTGCAGGCACCGCCGCACGAATGCGATCGCGGTAAGCCACAGCCTGTTCGGCCGTCGTCACGGGCGGACGCAGGTTGGGCATGATGATCGCGCGCGCGAACTGACGCGCCGTAGCCGGCACCACGGAGGCCATGGCAGCGCCATCGCGCACATGCAAGTGCCAGTCGTCGGGCCGGGTCAAAACGAGTTGATTGACAGAAAGGGAAGAGGTCGCAGCGGTCATACAAGCCCGAGACAAATCAGGGTGAGGAAACCGGAATTGTGGCACTTCGCCGCGGGTTTGTAGGCGCGGCTTCCCGGTCAAATCACCCTTTTCGGCTTGTTGATTTCTAGGCAGAATGATTTGACACTCACTCCAAACAAGGGACGCCATGTCATTTGACAACGCCGCCAGCACCGGTCAGAAGTTCATCAAATTCGCCGTCGTCGGCGTGGCCGTGATCGTTGGCCTGAGTGTGTTGAGCCCCATTGTCGTGATCTCGGCGGGGGAGCGCGGGGTGATGACCACTTTTGGCAAGCCCGATGAATCGGTGTACCAACCGGGCATTCACTTTCGCGTCCCCCTGGCCCAAACCATGCATTTGATGGATGTTCGCATCCAAAAGGGTGAAGGCGAAGGTGACGCCGCCTCGAAAGACTTGCAATCGGTTCACACCAAGATTGCCATCAATTACCACCTGGATCCGCGCCAGGTGGTCAACGTCTTCAAGAACATCGGCCCCAGCACCGACATCGCGGCTGACCGGATCATCATTCCGGCCGCGCAAGAAGCGGTGAAAGCGGTGACAGCCAAATTCACCGCCGAAGAATTGATCTCGCGGCGGACCGAGGCACGGGACGCGATTGGGAATTTGTTGCGCCAGAAAATGGAGCGCCATGGCCTGCTGCTGGACGAATTCGCCATCGTCAACTTTGCATTTTCGCGTTCGTTCAGTGAAGCCATTGAGGCGAAAGTCAAGGCCGAGCAAGAGAAGCTGAAAGCCGAACGCGATCTGCAACGCATCGAAGTCGAAGCCAAGCAGAAGGTAGCCAGCGCCAAGGCCGAAGCCGATGCCCTGGCCCTGCAGCGTCAACAAGTCACGTCCGAGTTGCTGCAGTTGCGCAAGATCGAAAACGAGCGCGAAGCCATTCGCAAGTGGGATGGCAAATTGCCACAGGTCACCGGCGGAACCGTGCCCTTCATTCAGGTCAGTCCGAAGGATTGAGCCGTCAAAACCACCCTGACAACAAGGAGTAGGTCTTCAGGAGGATAGACCCATCAAATAGATTTATCAAAAATACATCTATTGATTGTCTGCCAGAAAGGCTCCCCCCTGTGTCGCACCCTCACCTGCACCTTTCGCCCTCAGGCCTTTATCCGTTTGACGCTCGGGGCATTGCCAAACGCTTCCGCCACGCTGCGATCTTCGGCGCCCTCGACGCCCTGCAGCCCGGCGAAACCATGCGCTTCGTGAATGACCATGACCCTCTGCCTTTGCTGGATCAACTTCGCAACCGCTACGGTGAGCGCGTGTCGATTGAATACCGCCAACGCGACCCCGGCATGATCATGATCGACTTCGTGGTTCAGTGAGTCAGGATCTTTGACTGTGACGGCTGCTACAGACCGTGCCCCGTTGCGGCTGCCAGGTGACTTGGTCATCTGGCTTTTGATCCTGGCTGAACTGCTGACGTTCGGTATCTTTTTTTTGACGTATGCCTTCAAGCGGATCGGTCAGGTGGCCTTGTTCAATTCATCGCAAGCCACCCTTGACCTGCACTCGGGATGCATCAACACGCTGTTGTTGATCTCCAGCAGTTGGGCAGTGGCTCGATCGGTCAACTCTGTGCGACGAAACCGCACCACCAGCGCCACGCGATGGTTGTCCCTGGCCCTGACGTGCGGAGCTGGTTTCCTTGTTCTCAAAAGTCTTGAGTACCTGGCGAAGCTGCGCGCCGGAATCGACGTATCGACCAACGACTTCTACCTGTTTTACTTCATGCTCACCGGCTTCCACTTCCTGCATGTGGTGGTGGGCATGGTCATCTTGAGCATCCTGTGGTTCTTCACCCGGCGAGGTCAGTATGGACGCGACAACTGCCATGCGCTGGAAACCGGCGCAGCGTTCTGGCATCTCGTAGACCTGCTGTGGATCATCCTGTTCCCACTGGTCTACGTGATGCGATGAAAGGCCAAAGCATGCGCATCGCTTACCTCAACCGCATCTGGCTCTTCATGGTCGGCGCCACCCTGATCACCTACACCCTGGGCGAAAGCGGCCTGGCCAGCCAAGGTGCAGCTTGGCCCGTGGGCGTGATGTTCCTGCTGGCTTATGCCAAAGGCATCATGGTGATTCTGGACTTCATGGAACTGCGCCATGCGCCCGTGATGTGGCGGGTGCTGCTGATCGGCTGGACCACCCTCACGGTGGTGGCGATTGGGGCGGCGTGGTGGATGGGGATGCGTGGGGGGGTGAGTCTGCATTGACCCGTAAATGACCGAGGGGCGCGCCAACCGTTAATCTGGCAGTGCCTCAACTCGTATTGTCGATACCCCTGCCTTTGAAGTGAGTCGGTACTCATCAACACCGCTCTGCGAATTCTTGTATACCAGAGTCACCTTACCCCAATCTAACCAATTGAAGGTGTTGTCATCCATGCTTTTGAACGCTGTTGTACCCCATAGCGCTGGTGCAGAGTAATAAGTCTCTCCACTTCCTTTGAAAATTCGTCGCATCGCAGGAGTCATCTCTTTTTCAGGCACGAACTTGGTTCTGTATGCCAACCGGACCCCCTGCAACGATTTCAGCCTCCTAACAAATCCTATGCTGTCCGGATATTTCGCTTTCAACTGATCCAATGTATAGGGCCTGTCTGCGGTAACCTCCACGCAACACAGCACAGTAAAGCCAGGATCCATGGGAATCAATGGCACTAATCGATCGCCCGGTTTTAACTGTTCATTTGTGTACACGAGTTGAATAGACTCCGACTTGGACGAGTCATATTTGTTATCGATGATTGCGTCGTCCCAGAGCAAAAGCCCCGGCCCACCAGCGAAAGCAACCCTGGCTGAAAGCTCTAGCGCTACACACACGAGAGCAACGGAAGTTGCACGACTAGCGACCATTCCACGACCAATGCGGCCGATCATTGACACCAAACCAATATACGCCATATGTTGCACCAAGTTTTTTTACGTCTGACCAATTGGAGAGCTTGACTATTTCGCCATCACCGTTAGTGATTTTTTTCCCAGCATAGTTGCATAGCGAAATATCCATAGCTTGCTTTTTGTTGTGATTTGACTTTCCTGGCTCACCAACGGGATTGCTGCCAATTGCGTAGGCGCCCTTCATAGCTTTCGCTGCAGATTTGGCTGCTGCGATATTCGCTGAGCCGTCAGAGCAGAGATGCGCCCAATCAATGCTCACACCAGGCCAAGCAGGCACTTTCGTTGGGCAAATTTCTCCGCGAGCAATCGCTGCTGAGTAATACATCAAATACGACCGCTCAGTAGGTCGGTACGTCGCATTCACTCGAACGGTTATCCCAGCGGACCTTAACGCCTCGACGAACCCCTTGGCTGACGACCTGAAGGGCTCCTTAAGGTCATCCAGGCTCGTGCTCGTTGGAAAGCGACTCACCCAAGCCATGCCACTTTTTTCCTTTCCGGCTGCCGGCGGAGTAGTGACGACAACTGCTGGTGTACCCGCTTTTGTTGTGCCCCCCGATACGGTTGTCGCTTTTGACTTAGCAATTGGTTGAGGCGCCCCGCCCTGCGTCCTCGCAGAGACCGCGGCAACCTTCACCTTTGGACTAACGAGTTGCACGGCCTTTGGCTCTCCAGACGGCTTGATTGCAGCAATCTTTTTCCTCTCGCCAGTCGGCTTTGAGACAAACACCTGCAAGACATCGCTGAAGGTAGGCAACACAATGTCGTTGATCCAGCCATCAGGACAAGTAACAACATCCCTAAAGGAACGGCCGGAAATGAACAACTGCAACTTCATCTCTGGAATGGGCTGATGAAGCCTGTCCACCAGCTGGATGGAAATCTTTGGCTCAAATTGAACTACCTGACCAATCGTGATCCTGTTGGGATCCTTGATGTGGTTGTACCGAGCCAGTGCTTCGGCGGTCGTTCCATTTTCGTCAGCGATTTTTGCAAGCGTGTCACCTCGGCGGACAACATAGCCATTAGCTGCTTGAGCCATTAGCAACAACCTCCCTCATCATCACCAAGAACGACCCAATCACCATCTCCAACAAAGATCTCTACCGACTCAGCGCCGTGGGTCAAGATGTCCGCAGTAGTTTGATCGTCATCCAAAACACCAGCCTGAATCGCTACCCATTCATTGCCTCGCTGGACGTAAGCGACGTAAGGCTCACCAGACATATTCAACTCTGTGCAGGCCTTCAG
>JAGWLR010000140.1 GCA_028864885.1 Burkholderiales bacterium
AAGAATCAGAACGAATGAGGCGGCAAAGCTCATGTCCATCCATGTGCGGCATCATCACATCGCTGATGACCAGCGCCACGTCATTTTTAGCGTGATGCAGATGCGCAAAGGCCTCGTCCCCGGAACTGGCCACCAGCACCCGATAGTCGTCTTCTAAGAGAGATTCCAACAAAACCAGATTGATCGGCTCATCGTCAACGATCAAAACGGTCGGTGCCTTCATGATGGAACCTCCATCGATGCCAGTCTCTCCTTCAACGTGGCCAGCATTTGCGTCAGTCCATCCGCCAACTGTAGGGCCAACTTTAAGGCCAGCTCGTTATGTTGTCGCGCCTCTTGTTCGGTCTGGGTGGCCAAAGCACGCAAGGGTGACGCACGCAAGTTGCCAGCCAACCCTTTAAGCGCGTGGCTGACAAAAACCAAGGTGTCCCAATCACGAGCATTCACCGCTGCGAGCAATTTGGCCGACGTTCCCTGATTGTGCGACAAGGCCGACTCGATGGCTCGACGTAACAGACCAGGCTTTTTGCCATGTAGCGCGACCAAGCCAGCCCAATCAAGGCTATCTGGCTCCGCATATTTCCTGAGCGAGCGGTCACAGCGAGCCGCCACGGTTTGAATCAACGTTGTCTCATCAATCGGTTTGCTGATGTGATCAACCATGCCTGAGGCCAAGCAACGATCGCGCTCTTGCTTGAACGCGTGTGCGGTCAAGGCAATGATGGGCACCGCCGGCAGCAAGGCTCTCAATCTGCCCGCAGCCTCAAAGCCATCCATCACTGGCATCTGAATGTCCATCAACACCCCATCCCAACGAACTTGTGGATCGTCACGAACCAAGTCGATCGCCTGCTGCCCGTTTTCTGCCAGCACCACCTCCGCACCGTGGTGCTTCAGCATGTCTTCAATGATGATACGGTTGACTTCCACGTCGTCGACCACAAGCAACCGTAATCCATCCAGCGTCTTGCTATCGACCACGGCCGAGGGCGTTGCCTCGCCTGGCTGCGCCACGACCAAAGGCAATGCGAGGGTGAATCGAGAGCCTCCCCCCGATTGACTCTGTGCTGATAGAGCTCCGCCCATCAATCGCGCCAAATTGGCGCTGATCGCCAAACCCAGACCGGTCCCACCGTGTTGACGGGTCGTCGATTTATCTGCCTGCTCAAAGGGCTTGAAGACGCGCTCTATCTGGTCATCCGTCATACCCACGCCTGAGTCTGTGACATCAATCATCAAATGCATCGGCAAGGCTCGCACCGACAAACTCACTTCCCCACGATCGGTGAATTTGATTGCATTGGAGAGCAGATTGAGAAGGATCTGCTCGAATCGCAATGCATCGAGCTGCAGCCAAGTCGGCACATTGTCATCTACAACGCAGGTGAGGGTGAGTTGCTTAGCGTCGGCAGCTTTTCTGACGATGTCCATGGTCGCCGAGAGCAAAGGACGAACCTCGGTGGGCCTGGCATCCGCTTCGAATTTCCCCGCCTCGACCTTGGAGAAGTCCAGGATATCGTTCACCACCCCCAGCAAATGTTGGCCAGCTTCATGGATACGCTTGAACAATTCGACCGAACTGCCCACAGACGGCTCACGCAACCCAATTTGGGCGCACCCCAATACTGCGTTCAAAGGGGTTCGAATTTCATGACTCATGTTCGCCAGAAACTGTGTCTTGGCTTGACTCGCCGCTTCAGCTTGCGCCTTGGCCTGCAAGGCTTCCTGAGCCTGGTGGCGCTCCGTCACATCAAGCAGGACCAAAGCGAACTGATTGGGAGCAGGTCGATACGCCACGATGTCGAGCCAACGCCCGAAGGTTTTTGATTGACGCTCAAACTGAACACTGCCCTTCCCTAAAGCAACGCGGCCAAACTGCTTCAGCCACAGAGGCAATTCATCCTCTGTGACCAGCTTGAGTTCACGAACGGTGTGATTCAAGATATTGCGCGCGTGCCAGCCAGTGATGCGCTCAAAGGCCGGATTGACGGCCAGAAAGCGAAAGTCGACCACCTGGCCAGCGTCATCCAAGAGGACCTCATTGAGTGCAATGCCAGCTTGCAAGTTCTCAAAAAGGCCACGAAATCGCTGCTCTCGGTCTCTCAGGCGTGATTCCAACTCATGACGTTCCGTCATGTCGCGTCCGACCAGATGAACCTGTAATTCAGCATCGTTGATCGATTCCTGTAAGGTACAGGTCCAGGCCACCCAACACTCCCGGCCCATGTGATCACGAACACCGTGCTCGACAACGCCCCCCGCACTTCGCCCCTCGAGCATTTGGGTGATATGCGTTTGAATGGACTGGTTGTCATCTGCTTCAATCAGTTCATAGAAAGATCGCCCCAACAGGGAATCAGTCGTCGAACCGATGAAGTGGGCGCAAGCCGCATTGGCATATCGGAGGGTGCCATCGAGGGCAATGACTGCGATCAAATCGCTCTGCCCCTCTACCACCTGCTTGTATTTCGCCTCGCTGATACCCAAGGCTTCCGTTGCCTCCTGAACCAGTCTCAGCGCACGCGCACGGTTTCCGATCAGAACAGCCAGCAAAATCACCGCCGCCAAGGTCAGGCTTCCCCCCACGATGAGGTAGAGATCGGAAGTCCCTGTCGGATTCAATTCCTTCCATGCGGGAAGCACCGTGAATCGTAAAGTCCAGTGACGATGCGCCAACTCTACTGTGCGTGACTCAACGAGGGAAATGGCTGTGGCATCAGAAGCCATCTGAGATTGGGCCCGAACTTCTGCAAAACGTGCATGCACATCAGGTTGCTGCCCATCGAATGCCTCGATCGACATCATCGGAACCTGATCGGCCAATCCGGCCAGAAATTGACCCAACTCGAACGACATCGTCACCCACCCCTGTAGCGCCTTCCGCCTAGCGGCCAGGCTGTCATGCACGAGACCGGCCCGGTACACAGGGGCAAACAGGACCACTCCAGGACGCGGCACTGGCGGATCACCAAAACGCAACTGAATCACGGGGGTAAGGACGAGGTCACCCGAGTCTCGAGCCGACGCCATCGCCGCCCTACGGATCGGCTCTGCCCACGGATCCATGCTCAAGACATGCTTGTTCTTCCAGTTCCAGGGCGCATAAACCACACCTCTCACCGCATTCAAGTGGTCCTTGAACGCAGTCGAATGGATGAAGTCGCTCCATTCACTTTGCTTGATGTCGGGATGTTGCTGGAGCAGGATCGTCGACGCGTTGATTAACTGAGCACAAGATTGAAGGCGGTCTCCCAACTCCTCCATCGCGGCATCGACTTCACGGTGGAATCGGGCCTCCGTGCGATCACGCTCAAGACGATCTGCATGCCGGTAGGCCAGCATTGTCACGCACCCACCCATGACACCCATGGTTAGACAGACGCCCCAACCCCAATTGGGCAGGGACGACCGCAATCGGCGTAGAGAGGAGATAACGCTCAAACCCATCCGTGAAGTGACCTTTTTTTGTCTTCACGGTTTGTCGTCCGAATTCCCCTCAAACTTGAGCGGAAGTCCATTCTCCTGGGGCATTCTCAGCGCTGAATACGGCCCGCGGAGCGCAAGTCACCCATTCATAGTCCGCATCGTTCACCCGGCGAGTTTCGAGCCAGTAGCGCCAGGTTGACTTGGGCCAGATGGCAAAGTTGGTGCCCTCGGCGGTTTGGTACCAACTGCGGCACCCCGAACTCCAGACCGTGCCCTTGAGGTGCTCGGTCACATCGGCCAGAAAGCGCGCCTGGGCTTGCGGTTTCACGTCGAGATAATCGGCGCCCTTCTTTTGCAGCATCTGCATGCACTTGACGATGTACTCTGCCTGCGCCTCAATCATGAAAATGATCGAGTTGTGCCCCAAGCCGGTGTGCGGCCCCACCAGTTGGTACATATTGGGGTAGTGGGCCGTGGTGATGCCCAGGTAGGACGTGGGGCTCGTCTTCCAGTCTTCGGCCAGGGAATGGCCATGCCGCCCCTTCAGCTCGAAGTTCTTCATGTAGATGCGAGGATCCACGATGAAGCCGGTCCCCAGGATGATGCAGTCGGCCGGACGCTCGGTGCCATCCTGAGTCACGATGCCATCTGGGGTCACCTCGCGGATGTCATCCGTCACCAACTCCACGTTGGGCAGATTGAACGTGGGAAACCACTTGTTGGAAATCAGGATGCGCTTGCAACCCAGCGTGTAGTCGGGCGTGAGCTTCTTGACCAGCGCAGGGTCCTTCACCTGAAACTTGATGAACTGCTTCAAAAAGAACTCCCCCACCTTGGCCAGCTTGGGATGGAAGATGGGCCAGACGCGGGATTCGTTGGTCCAGTAACAGCGCCAGCGGTGCAGGGTGCGGGTGAAGGGAAGGGCCTCGAACATCCACTTGCTGAACGCCGAGTAGGTCCGCTCGTCACGCGGAATGACCCAGGCCGCTGTACGCTGGAATACATGCAACTGCTTGACCTTGGGTGCGATTTCGGGAACATACTGAATGGCGCTGCCGCCCGTGCCAATCGACACCACGCGCTTGCCGGTGAGGTCATAGGCATGGTCCCATTGGGCTGAGTGCATGACCTTGCCCTTGAAACGCTCCAAGCCCTTGATCTTCGGAATGGCCGGCACATGCAAGGGGCCCGACGCCAGCACCCAATGGCGCGCCATCACAGTGTCGCCGGCTGCCGTCTTGATCACCCAACGGCCGGTGCCTTCGTTGAACACCGCGCTGACCACCTCCTGATTGAACTGGATGTGAGAACGCAGGCCATACCGCGCGGTGACATCCAGGATGTACTGTTGAATTTCCTGCCACGGCGCGTAGCGCTTGGTCCAGTCCGGCTTGGTGGCAAACGAGAAGGAATACATGTGCGACTGCACGTCACACGCAGCGCCGGGGTAGGTGTTGTCGCGCCACGTGCCACCGACGTCGTGCCCCTTCTCCAGGATCACGTAATCGTGAATGCCAGCCTCTTGCAATTTGATGGCCATGCACAGGCCACCAAAGCCGGCACCGGCAATGGCCACCTCTACGTGTCGCACAGACGGGTTCTGTTGGGTCTCGCTCATGTCTCGCCCCTTGTTCTTGGGTTGGTCTCTAAATGTGCGAGGAATGTTGCCCGTCACCAGGCGATGCGGCCATGCGAGATTCG
>JAGWLR010000141.1 GCA_028864885.1 Burkholderiales bacterium
TTACACTACAAGCAAATCCGAAAAAACGCCGCTAAACCATTGATTCATATAACAACAGCCCCCTGAAAATGGCAAAAACAAGGGGCGAGGTGTCGAACTCGGGTGGGCAGGATCAGTGGGAAGCTGGGGAGTTGGAATTTCAGGCGGCGAGAAGTATTGTTTACCCGGGTTCGCAAAAAGATTTTGACGCTGTGAGAGAATATTTTTTTCACAAACTATGTACTACTCCCAAGCGCCCTCCAACTAGTTGTTCCCGTTACGAAAGTGCTATTTAGGAAAGATTTGGGAGGTGTTTGGGGTGCGGTAGGGAAAGTTTGCATAAACCGCCCGAACATATGCTTGGCGCCGGCCTGATTTCCTGAGACCATAGAGCCAATGAAGCAGGACAGCCTTTGCTTTGTTTAGGAACCTCGACGAAGCGCACGCGACGCCGAGCGTTCCATGACAAGATGGACCGGGTGGTGCCGTGGTCCGACTTAGTGGAGCAGATCGCGGCGTTTATGCCCGAAGACAAGCGGCAGCGAAATTCCACCAGAATCGGGGGTCAACGAGGTGGATGTGGATGCAGTGTGCAAGGTTTTGCCTGGTTATTTCGGATCTGGGTGGGTTCCGTCCCCACCAGCCTCAGCGACCTTCGCGGCGAGCTAAAATCCCCGTTTACCCGCAACAGCCCCTCCCACCATGTCCGACACCACCAAGAACATCACCGCCATGGCCAACGCCATTCGCGCGCTGGCTATGGATGCCGTCCAGCAAGCCAATTCCGGTCACCCCGGTGCCCCGATGGGCATGGCGGACATGGCTGTGGCGCTGTGGGGCCGTCATTTGCGCCACCACCCTGCGCAGCCTCAGTGGCCTGACCGTGATCGTTTCGTGTTGTCTAACGGCCATGCGTCGATGCTGATCTATGCCCTGCTGCATCTGTCGGGCTATGACCTGCCGATCGAAGAAATCAAGAACTTCCGCAAGCTGCACAGCAAGACCCCCGGCCACCCCGAAGTCGGCATCACCCCCGGCGTGGAAACCACCACGGGCCCGTTGGGCCAGGGCATCACCAATGCCGTGGGCATGGCCTTGGCTGAAAAGCTGTTGGCCGCTGAGTTCAACCGCGATGGCCACGCCATCGTGAACCACTACACCTACGCGTTCTTGGGCGATGGCTGCTTGATGGAAGGCATCAGCCACGAAGCCGCTGCCTTGGCTGGCGCCTGGAAGCTGAACAAGCTGATCGCCTTGTACGACGACAACGGCATTTCCATCGATGGTCAGGTGGCCCCTTGGTTCATTGACGATACGCCCAAGCGCTTCGAGGCCTACGGCTGGAACGTGATCGACATGATCGACGGTCACGATGTGGACGACGTTGATGGCGCGATTGCCAAAGCCAAGCTGAGCACTGACAAACCCACGCTGATCGTCTGCAAGACCAGCATCGGTAAGGGTTCGCCTAACCGCGCCAACACGGCCAAGGCCCACGGCGAGCCCCTGGGTGGCGACGAGATCAAGCTGACCCGCGACGCCATTGGTTGGTCGCATGATCCCTTTGTGATCCCTGAAGAGGTGTACGCCGATTGGGACGCCAAGGCCGATGGCGAGCAATTGGTCAACGATTGGAACCAGCGCTTCGCCGCTTACGAAAAGGCTTTCCCTGAAATGGCTGCGGAGTTCACGCGCCGCATGGCCGGTGAGTTGCCTGCCAACTTCGCCGAAGTGTGCGTGCAGGCTGTGGCAGCCGCCCACGACAAGGCCGAGACCGTGGCCAGCCGCAAGGCCAGCCAGATTGCGCTGGAATTCTTCACCGCCGCCTTGCCCGAAATGTTGGGTGGCTCGGCCGACTTGACCGGCTCGAACCTGACCAACACCAAGAGCACCCCTGCATTGCGCTTCGACGACGAAGGCAAGGTGATGCTGACCGAAGGCAAGCCTGGCCGCCACATCAACTATGGTGTGCGCGAGTTCGGCATGGCCGCCATCATGAACGGCGTGGCCCTGCACGGTGGTTACATCCCCTACGCTGGTACCTTCCTGACCTTCTCTGACTACAGCCGCAACGCCATTCGCATGGCTGCACTGATGAAGCAACGTGTGATCCATGTGTTCACCCATGACTCCATCGGTCTGGGCGAAGACGGCCCCACTCACCAGTCCATCGAGCACGCCGCCAGCCTGCGCTTGATCCCGGGCCTGGATGTCTGGCGCCCGGCTGACACCACCGAAACCGCTGTGGCCTGGTCCATGGCACTGGCCAACAAGAGCCGCCCCTCGGCCCTGTTGCTGTCGCGTCAGAATCTGCCTTATGCCCCCAAGCAAGATGCGGATGTCATCACGCAAGGCGCCTATATCTTGGCTGAACCCTCAGAGGTGGGGTTGAAGAAAAAGCCCGTTGCCGTGATCATCGCGACCGGTTCCGAAGTCCAGCTGGCGATGCATGCCCAGGCTGAATTGGCCAAGGCCGGTGTGCCGGTGCGCGTGGTGTCCATGCCCTCGACCACCGTGTTTGACCGCCAGCCGCTGGACTACAAGAAGAGCGTGTTGCCGGTGGGTTTGCCCCGCATTGCGGTGGAAGCTGGTGTCACAGACTTCTGGTGGAAGTATGGCGTCGCGGCTGTCGTGGGCATCGACACCTATGGTGAGTCGGCTCCGGCTGGCGACCTGTTCAAGCACTTCGGGTTCACCACCCAGAACGTGGTCGACACCGTGAAGGTGGCTTTGGGTTTGGCCAAACGTCGCCGCTGATTGCCGCGTACTGAATTCATATCACGTTGTTTCTTGTCTTACTGAGGATCTCGTCATGACCATCAAGGTTGGTATCAACGGCTTTGGCCGCATCGGTCGCATGGTGTTCCGCGCTGCCGTGCAAAACTTCGCCAACGACATCGAAATCGTCGGCATCAACGATCTGCTGGAGCCCGACTACCTGGCTTACATGCTGAAGTACGACAGCGTGCACGGCCGCTTCAAGGGCGACGTGGCGGTGGACGGCAACACCCTGGTCGTCAATGGCAAGAAGATCCGCCTGACCGCCGTGAAGAACCCCGCTGAACTGAAGTGGGACGAAGTTGGCGCTGACGTCGTGATCGAATCGACCGGCCTGTTCCTGACCAAGGAAACCGCTGAAGCTCACATCAAGGCGGGCGCCAAGAAGGTGATCATGTCGGCGCCTTCCAAGGACGACACCCCCATGTTCGTCTACGGCGTGAATGACAAGACCTACGCCGGTCAAGCCATCATCTCCAACGCTTCTTGCACCACCAACTGCTTGGCCCCTGTGGCCAAGGTGTTGAACGACACCTTCGGCATCAAGCGTGGTCTGATGACCACCGTGCACGCTGCTACCGCCACTCAGAAGACTGTGGACGGTCCTTCGAACAAAGACTGGCGCGGTGGCCGCGGCATCTTGGAAAACATCATTCCGTCCAGCACGGGTGCTGCCAAGGCTGTGGGTGTGGTGATTCCTGAGCTGAACAAGAAGCTGACCGGTATGTCTTTCCGCGTGCCCACCTCTGACGTGTCGGTGGTGGACCTGACCGTGGAGCTGAACAAGGAAGCTTCTTACGAAGACATCTGCGCCGCCATGAAGGCTGCCTCTACTGGCGCCATGAAGGGCGTGCTGGGTTACACCGAAGACAAGGTCGTCGCCACTGACTTCCGTGGTGAGCCGTGCACCTCCGTGTTCGATGCCGAAGCCGGTATCGCTCTGGACAAGACCTTCGTGAAGGTCGTGGCCTGGTATGACAACGAGTGGGGTTACTCCAACAAGTGCCTGGAAATGGCACGCGTCATCGCCAAGTGATGGTCCGATGAGCGAGGGTTGGCTTCGGCTGACCCTTGATTTCGCCAAGCCCCCGTTGGGGGCTTTTTTCATATTTGGTCTATGTTCGGCCCCCCCATTGGGGGATCAAAGGGCATGGATGGCGCAACACATTCCCCACGGAAGAGGGGGCGCGGCCATAATCGCGGCTTTTGTCGGCACGGGGCTTGGTCCCGCATGGAATGTCCTGAGATATATGGATCGAAGGTTGCGTCTTGGCCGTGGCGTCTCCATGGGCGTTCATGGGATGGTGGGGCTGCTGGTGATGTTGGCCGCCGTGTTGGTGCCGGCCAAGAGTCATGCCGCATCGCCATGGGCCAGCGGTGTGATCGTCAAGCTGCGTGACACGGCGTCGATGGGGGGGGGCAGTGGCGCTGTGGCGCATCCCTCGGCCCTGTCGTTTGAATCGAAGGTCAGGCTGGCGTCGCGCCTGGGGGCGCTGGCCTTGCGTCAGCAGGTTCCTTTTGTCAGCCACCGAGCCACCGCGTTCGCCGCGCAGGTCTTGCGGGCAGATCATCCGATCCCGTTGTCAGAAGCCCGAGCTCAAGCCCAGCGCTTGCGTCAAGATCCAGAGGTCGAGTGGGCCATCCCCAATGAAATCGAGCCCGCTGCCGCCATCGGGTCGAGCGGCGATCCGGGCCTGTTTTTGCAGACCTGGTTGCAAGCCAGGGACGTGGGCTTGCGCGGTGTGGCTGATATTCCGAAGGCCTGGGAAGCCATGGCGACCTTGACCCTGACCCCGCCGGTGGTCGCGGTGCTGGATACGGGGGTGTTGCCACATCCGGATCTGAGTGGCCGCTATTGGCCCGGCTATGACTTTGTGTCGGTGGTGGAATACGCGCGTGATGGCGATGGGCTAGACCCAGACGCCACCGACCCTGGCGATTGGCTGACCAGTCAGGAGCGGTCTTCCAACCTGCCGGTGTATGGTGATTGCGAGGTTCACAACAGCGATTGGCATGGCCTGGCGATTGCTGGCATGTTGGCGGCCAACACGGGCAACGGACAGTACGCCCGAGTTCGACACGAAACGTTGTAAGTGCTTGATTTGTATAG
>JAGWLR010000047.1 GCA_028864885.1 Burkholderiales bacterium
GATCCAGTGGTGGGGTGTCAGCCAGAGGCGTGCCAGGCACGCGCACCAGATCGTTGATGGGCACCGACTCAGGATAGGCAGGCAGGTTGGCCAGTTGGGCGATCAAACCGGCTCGCCCTTCACGGGTTTCGCCCATGCCCACGATGCCGCCGCTGCACACCTTGATCTGCGCGTTGCGCACGTGATCGAGGGTGTCCAGGCGATCTTGCATGTCGCGCGTGGTGATGATGTCGCCATACAGCTCAGGGGCCGTATCCAGATTGTGGTTGTAGTAATCCAGGCCGGCGTGCTTGAGGGTCTGCGCCTGACTGTCGGTGAGCATGCCCAGGGTGCAGCAGGCTTCCAGGCCTTCATTTTTCACCACGTGGATCAGCTCCACCACTTTTTCAATGTCGCGGTCTTTGGGGGCGCGCCAGGCGGCACCCATGCAGAAGCGGCTGGCGCCGGCTTCGCGGGCGGCGACCACGGCTTCGCGAACTTCATCGGGGGACATCAACTTGCTGGCTTCGACCCCGGTGTCGTGCACGGATGACTGAGGGCAATAGCCGCAGTCTTCAGGGCACCCGCCCGTCTTGACCGACAACAGCGTGGCGTGTTCGACCTCGTTGGGATCCCAGTGTTCGCGGTGCACTTGCTGGGCACGCCAGAGCAGGTCGTTGAAGGGCAGGTTGAACAACTCCAGCACCTTGGCGCGCGGCCAGCGGGCCTGGCTGTCGTCGTGGTCTTGGCAGTCGCCGCCGCAGCCATGGGCGTTCAGAACCGATTTGGGGACCAGTTTGATGGGCTGTGCCACTGGGGTATCAGAAGAAGCCGATTGAGAAGCGCACTGAGACATGATGGGTTTTCGGTAAAGCTGGCGCAAGTTTAGTGTGCTTGGCGATCCCTGACCAGTGCCGCGGTCAAGGCTTGGCGTTAAGCTCTCGCCCATGCGCTTCGAACACGTCATCGAAATCAACTCCCCAGCCACCTCGGTGCAGGTGGTGGTGCCCACCTTCACTCGCGAACAATTGTGGCGGGGGTTGATGATTCGGGTGCGCGAGCCGCAGCGTTTTCCCATGGGCCCGGATGGTTGCGATTGCCAGGAGTCTGAAGCGGGGCTGTTTCAGCGCACCTTGCGGTTCGGCTCACATCGTTTTCAAGACGAGGTCCGGGCTGAACCGTTACAACGCCTGATCTTCACGCCCCAGGCCCACGGTGAGATCGCGCCGATTCGCCTGACTGTGTTGATCGAAGAGCCGCAAGCCGGGCAGATGGTTTTGCGCTTCATCTATGAGGCGCTGGCCGAGCAATCGGCCGAAGAGGTCTATTACAACGACTCTCGCCACAACGCCTGGCTGCACGTGGACCGCGACATGGTGCGCACTTTGCGCCAGTGGTTGTCAGACGACGGGCTTTGATTCAGGTTTTGATTCGGGCGTCATCGGCGCCGTGGCGACGGGCAGCAATACCGAGAAGGTCGAGCCCTGGCCGGCTTGGCTGTTCACCTCGATCAGGCCCCCCATTCGATCCACCAATTGCTTGACGATGTAGAGGCCCAGGCCCGTGCCTTCGATGAGCGGGTTCGGATGGAGGCGCTTGAAGGGCTGGAACAGTTCGTCGACATCCCTTGGGCTCATGCCGATGCCACTGTCTTGGATGTCGATGCGAATACGGGCGGGTTCCCCCTCGGCTTCACGCACGCGCACGGTGACCCGGCCGTGCTCTCGGTTGTATTTGCACGCATTGGTCAGCAGGTTGATCAAAACCTGATGCAGGCGTTGCGGATCGGCCCGCACCCACAGTGGCGAAGGCGGCAGGTCTTCGACCAGTTGCAGGTTCATGTTCTTGAGGTGGCCGTCGATCAAGGGCAGGCAGGCCCGGGCCGTGCACACCGCATCCACCGCTTCTGTTTGCATGTGGATGTGCCCAGATTCGACTTTGCTGAGGTCGAGTACGTCTTCCACCAGAGCCAGCAGTTGCTGGCCCGCCCCGAGGATCATCTCGATCTGTTGGGATTGAGCCGGGGAGGTGTGCGCCTGATCCATCTGCATCAACTGGGCGAAGCCCAGGATGGCATTGAGTGGAGTGCGCAGTTCGTGGCTGAGTCGCGAGAGGAACTCACGCTGAGTCTGGGCGACCCGCTCGGCCGCATCCCGCCTCATGGCCAGTTCGGCCTGGTTGAGTTCGTCGGTCACGTCGCGCAAGATGCCCATCAGGCGCGCTGCGTGGGCTTTGTCCGCCTGGATGAGGCGACCCGTTGCCTCTAGCGCGCGAATCTGGCCCTCTGGATGTCGGACGCGATAGACGATTTTGTAATCTTGCCCATCGTTCAGCGCAACGTCGGTTTCTTGGCGTGTGCGCGCCGCATCGTCTTCGATGATCAAGTTGCGAATCGTGGTTCTGGGGATCACCGTGGGGTGTGGGGGCAGGCCATGCAGCGCAGCAGCCTTCTCGTCCAGGGTGATTTGCCCGGTCGCCTGGTCCATTTCATACAGACCAAAGCCAGCCGCTTTCGAGGCCAGCTCCCAGCGGCGGTGAACCTGAGTGATGGCCTCTTGATGCCGGGCTTGCTTGAGCAGTACCTGCCGAACCTGAAAGATGCTCACCAGAGACAGCAGGACGGCCACGCCAATCAGGCCGGCAATCAAGAGGCCTTCGGTGACCCGCGCGGCCTGGCCGAGCACTTGAGAAAAACGCACCCCGGCACGATTGAGTTCGATATTCAGCGCGCTGATTTTTTCGGTTTGTGCCTCAATGGCTTCAGGTGGAGCGTGTGTCGAAATCAGCCGATGCAACTCGTTGGCCCGCAGCCTGAGTTGGTCAATCAGCTGATCCCCTTCGCGCCAGATGGCTTTGGCATCTTGCAGCACCCACTGGTTGCCAAACCAGTGGAACAGCCGCACCATCTTGGCCACGTCATCCGGGTGGTTCTGCCCTTGGATCAACCAGTTCTGGGTTCGGGCGACGTCGGGGTCGTTGCGCTCCATGGCTTCTCGGGCGAGACGATCGTTGGCGGGTACCTCCAGCGCGCCCTGGAAGCGCTCGAAATCCGCTTGCTGCCGGGTTTTGGCGTACTGAAGCAGATCGTGCACGGCTTCGGCCCGTGCCTTGGCCCACATGCTTTCACCGGCCACGTAAGCACGCACAGCGCCCAGCACGTTCACCGCGGCAATCGCCAGCAGGGCCACCATTGCCACCACCAGCAAGGGGGAGCCCAGCAGGCCGAGGTAAGTGCGCCAACTGCCCGGGCGCGGGATGGAGTCAACCATGGCTGATATCAGGAAACGGTTTCGCTGGGTGAGGACGGTGCGGCGGTGGGTAGCGTGACAGAAAACGTTGAACCCACGCCCTTCTGGCTGCGCACGACCACCGTGCCATTCATGCGCTCGACCAGCATTTTGACAATGTACAGGCCCAGGCCGGTACCTTCCATGGCGTGGATGTGTGCATGAATTCTTTTGAATGGCTGAAACAGTTGTCGGGTTTCGTCTTCGCTCATGCCCAGGCCTTCGTCCAGGATGTCAAAGACCACGCGATGGCGTTCTTGGTGCGCCGAGACGGTGACGTGGCCGCCAGGGCGGTTGTACTTGCAGCTGTTGCTCAGCAGGTTCATGAAGACTTGCTGCAGGCGCTGCGGGTCAGCTTGAACCCATATGGCTTGCAGTGGCAGCTTGTCGACGAAGGAGACGCCCAAAAGTTGCCGGGCGCTGTCGATCATCGACATGCTGGCGTGCATCACTTGGGTGGCGTTCACAGGTTGCAGCACCATGCTGATTTCGCCAGCCTCGACCTTGGTCAAGTCAAGCACATCCTCGACCAAAGCCAGCAATTGCTGGCCTGCAGCCAGGATCATTTCGACCTGCTGGCGCTGGTGCGCGGGCAGGGGTTCGGTGTGCTCCATTCTCAGCAACTGGGCAAAGCCCAGGATCGCGTTCAAGGGGGTGCGCAGCTCATGGCTCAGGCGAGACAGGAACTCGCGTTGCGCTGCGGCGACCTTCTCGGCGGCATCGCGCTGCATGGTGAGTTGTGCCTGCCGCATCTCATCGGTTACGTCGCGCACCACACCAATGAGCCGAACGTCGCCCTTGTGCTCGTTGACTTCTTGCCGACCGATCAGCTCGATCTGACGCTGTTGCCCGTCGGCACGGTTCACCCGGTGAGTGCCTCGCACGGTTTGACCGGTTTCGACTGCGCGGCTGCGAATCGCCGAGGCCTGCAGGCGATCGGCTTCGTCAATGCATTGATCCAATTCGTCGGGGGTGACCATGCAGGCTTGTTGTCCCAGGCCGTACATCGTGCAGGCATTGGCGTCGAGTGAAATCTGGTCTGAATCGATCTTTTGCTCGAACAGGCCCAAGCCGGCGGCCTCGGCCGCCAGTTCCCACCGCCGGGTGGCCTTGGCCAGTGAGCGCTCGTGTCGCACCTGTTTGATCAGGGAGCTGCGCACCAGCAGCAAGCCGGCCACGGTCAAGCCCGCGGTGGTCAACAAGATGGTGCCAATCAGGAGGGCCTCGGTCAGCCGACCCGCATTGTCAACGTTGACCCGAAACAGTTGTTCCGCGACGTGAAAGTCATCCGCGAGTTGACGCAACTGGATCAGGCTCAACTGCACTGTTTCGTTGCTGGCGCCGTGCAGGATTTGCTCGTGCAGTCGGTCGCCCAAGGCGCGCAAGCGGTCGATCAGCGCATCGCCTTCGATCCACGCCGCCATTGTCTGTTTGAAAACGGGCATGGCGCCGAAGTAGCGGAACAGGGCAATCATGCCGGGGATGTCGTCGGGATGGCTGCCGCCGGCGATGAACAGGCGTGTGATGAGCGCCGTGTCAGGGTGGGGGCGGGTCAACTCTACGCGTGCCTGGCGGCTGCCCAAGGGGGCCTGCAGTGCCCGTTGGAACTCGTCGTAATCTGCCGGGTCGCGGCTCAGGGCGTAATGGCTGAGGTGCAATTCGGCATCGGCGCATGATTTGGACCAGGCGCTTTCGCCTGTGGCATAGCCGCGAACGGATCCCAGCACCTTGACGCTGACGGTGGCCAGTGCCGCAACCAGGCACGCGACCACCAAGGTCGGTGCCAGCACGCTGATATAGAGGCGTTTGGGGGTCGTTCGTGTTGGCCGGGCCGCCATCAATGAGAGTCCCTGCTTGACTTGTTTACCCTGAATGGCTCGCATTTAGGCATAGCTTTGGTGCTTTGCCACTGCTGGGCAACCCTTGGGGTGCGCCACAGCGTGATCCATTCACCACGGCAACACCGGGTGCGGCAGGGAGGGGGTGTCTTGCAAGGAGCCTTGTCGGGATTGCCTGACGGTTTGACGCAATGCGGGCAGTTGGCGGGAAACCTCCGCCTCGCTTTGTCCCAGACCTCTGACCACGCACAGTGCCGCGGCGCCGCAGCGGCCGAACCGAATCAGGTCATCGGGTGTCAACAGACCGCCGATGGCGACCACCGGGCTGGGGCTGTTGGCCACCCACCATCGCAGGTTGTCGACGCCTTGCGCCAACCAGGGCATGTCTTTGGTGGTGGTGGGCTGAACCGGGCCGCAGGCGATGACGCTGGCCCCGCACCCGGCGGCCCGAGCCAGCTCCCACACACTGTGCGAACTCAGGCCCAGCACGATGCGGTGCCGAGCGGCCAGTAACTGATGGCGTTCTTCGGGGGCCAGGGCTAGCAAATCCTCCTGCCCCAGGTGCAGACCCAGAGGCCGTGGGGTGTCAGCTTGCACCACAGCCTTCCAGTGATCGTTGATGACGATCAGGGCGTCGCCGTATGCCTGGCTGGCCTTGATCGCCTGCGCCCATTGGGCCGAAGCGGTCGCGGCTTGTTTGTGCCGCAGTTGGATGCAACGCAGGCCTTGACGCAAACCCGCTTCCAGCAGCGATGCCTCGGCCACGATGCCATACAACCCGTCTGGCGGCGCGGTGAAGGGATGAAACAAGGGCCCCCGGTGATGCATCGGCGCTTCTGTCAGGCACCAGGGCAGATCGGTGGCCAGACCCAGCAGGGGCAGAGGGGCGCCGCCTTGCTCAGGGCCTAGCGCAAAACCGCGCCGGGCCTTGACGGGGCCTGCGCCGGTACCTGCCCGATGGGCGTGTCGAATGGCATCATGGGTGAGCATTTTGGCCAGCACTACGGCGTCGGCCTCGACATGCCCGAGCGCCAGCGCCGCGGCTATCCCCGAGGCAAAGGTGCAGCCTGTGCCATGCGTGTGAGGGGTCTCAATGCGAGGGGCGGTTAGCCAACCTCGGGCCTGTTCGGTATCGAGCCAATCCAGGCTGTGCTGAGCATCGGCGCCGATCAGTGGGGCGTCGCCCCCCGTGATGACCACACTGCGTGCCCCCAATCGACGCAGGGCCTGCGCCAGCTCTGGCAAGGTTTCTGAGTGGGGTTGCAGGCCTGAGGCCGCCACCAGTTGCATGGCTTCCCGATGGTTGGGCGTGAGCACCGTTGCACGAGGCAACAGGTATTCGCAATAGGCTCGAACGATGGCCGGGTCGGCAAAGGGGGCACCGCCCGCGGTGGCACGCAACACCGGGTCGACCACGAAGGCAAGATGTCGATGGGGTTCCACATCGGTGGGCGCCTGCGCACGCAGTTGGTCGACCCACTCTGCCACAAGCTGGATGGCTTTGACGCTGCCCAACAGGCCAGTTTTGATCACGCGGGGAGGCATATCCGAGGCCAATGCCTTTACCTGCGATGCCAGTTGATCGAGCGGAACCGGAAATACCGCCTCGACCCCGCGGGAGTGCTGTGCCGTCAAAGTGGCTGCGATGGGGCAGCCATGCGCGCCCATGGCTTCGGTGGCTCGCTGATCGGCACTCAGGCCGGCGCCGCCGGCAGTGTCCAGCCCCGCAATGAGCCAGACGATAGGCGGGTGATCTGGCATGGCACTCACAGCAAAACGAAGGGTTGCCCGCTCACGGGCGTGGTGGCCACCGCCACATCGCTGGTGGGCATCAAACCCGCGAGATGGCCTTGGCGACCCGCTTCCACCGCATGTCGGAAGGCCTGGGCCATCTGCACGGGGTCGCGTGCCTGCGAAACGGCTGAGTTCAGCAGCACAGCGTCTACGCCCAACTCCATCGCGGCGGTGGCGTGCGAGGGGGCGCCCAGACCAGCGTCCACGATCAGGGTGATACCCGGTAGTCGCGCACGCAAGGTGCGCAAGGCCCAGGGGTTCAACAGTCCCAGCCCTGAGCCAATGGGGGCGGCCCACGGCATCAGGATGCGGCAGCCGGCATCCACCAGGCGTTGTGCGCTCACCAGATCGTCCGTGCAGTAGGGCAGTACCTCAAAGCCATCTCGCACCAGTTGACGCGCGGCTTCGACCAGTTCAAAGGGGTCGGGTTGCAGGGTTTGCTCGTCACCCACCACTTCCAGTTTGATCCAGTGGGTGCCCAGCAACTCTCTGGCCATGTGGGCCAGGGTGATGGCCTCGCGCGCGCTGCGGCAGCCGGCGGTGTTGGGCAGCAGGTGAGCGCCTTGTGTCTGGGCGGTCTGGCGGATGATGTCGACAAAGCCGTTGTCACCGCCGCCTGGCACGGCCAGCGTTCGCTTCAGGCCCAACGTCAGGACCTGCGACCCAGAAGCCACAATGGCTTGTCTCAATACTTCGGGTGACGGGTACCCGGCCGTGCCGAGCAGGAAGCGGCTGCTCAACTGCGTGTCACCAATTTGCCAAGTGTCGGGGTGGACTCCAGACATGTTTCAACCTCCAGTGATCGGCGCAAAGCACAGCACGGTGTCGCCGTCGGCCAGCCAGTGATCGGCCCGATCCCCTCTGGCCACGAACTGACCGTTGACGGCTGTGGCCATTTGAGTGGCATCGCGCTGCGTGCCTTGCAGCAGTTGGTCGACGGCATCGGCCAGCGAGCAAGGGGCGTTCAGGGTCAGGTCACCGCGATCGGTGTGAATCGTGATCGTGTCAGCCATGGTTCAGTGGACCAAATCGGTGTGGGACAAGGCCTCATCGAGCAAAGAGGGGGCCAGCAGCCAGCCATGCCGGTACAGACCATTGATGCGAAGAAGGCCCGGTTCCGTGTGAATCTCGGGACGGTTGTCGGGCAGGGCCGGGCGCAGGTTGGTGTCCATGCGCAAGATCCGCGCTTCAGCCAGACCGGGCACGATACTGTGCGCCGCAGCCATCAGTTCTACGGCCGTTCTCAGCGATACCGGTGAGCGGTCTTCGCTCTCGATTTCGCTGGCGCCCACCAAGATGACGTCACCAGGACGCGGCACGATGTAGACGCGATGACGTGGATGCAGCAAGCGGATTGGACGCGTCAAGCGCACATCCGGCGCATGCAACCAGATCACTTCCCCGCGCACGCCCCTAACGGGCGAGTTGGGGCGTGCGCCTACGCCACGTACATCAATCACCCAATCAAAGTGGCGTTCCTGCGTGTGTTGCCCCCCGTTGGTGGTTGCCATCCAACCCGCATGGACGGCACTCACACGGTGGCCCCATTCCCATTGCACCTGTGGGACGGCTTCACACAAGGCCTTCATCGTTCCCACCGTGCAGATCGCGCCTTCGCCTGGTAGCAGCCAGGCGTGCAGGGGGCCTTGGCTGCCGTGCAGGGCGGGTTCTGTCTCTCTCAGTTCCTCTGGCGCCAAGGTCACGGGTTGCGCGGGCCAATCTTTGGCTCCGCTGGCGATCCGTGACAGCACACGCTGCGCTGCGCCCAAGTCTGAGCCGTGGGCCACCATCAAGCTGCCATGGCGATCGAAATGAGGTTGGCGATGCGTGGTCTGTCGCAGTTCCTGAACAATCTGCTCCCAGCGTTCGATCGAATACCACCCACGATGCGCCACGTCGGGCTCTGCAGCGTCCAGCTCGGCCAGTGGGCTCAGCATGCCCGCGGCGGTGAACCCCGCCGGCCCCCGCCCGTCAAATTGCGGGTCGGAGCTGAGTGCGGGATCCAGTACCGTCACCTCATGCCCCTGGCGCGCCAGGGTCCAAGCGGCCAGTCGGCCCAGCAGGCCCGCTCCAGCAATGCCGATGCGTTTGGGGTTGTTCATCGCTTCAGGCCTTGCTGGCTTCTGGTCGGATCGGGATGTACAACTCGCCACCCACTTGCTTGAACTCTTCGGACTTGGCGGCCATGCCTTTTTCAGCAAAGTCACGCACCTCTTGCGTGATCTTCATCGAACAGAACTTCGGCCCGCACATTGAACAGAAGTGCGCCACCTTGGCCGAATCCTTGGGCAGGGTCTCGTCGTGGAAGTCGCGCGCCGTTTCCGGGTCCAGGCCCAAGTTGAACTGATCCTGCCAGCGGAAGTCGAACCGCGCTTGCGACAAGGCGTCATCGCGTGCGCGGGCTCCTGGGTGTCCCTTGGCGATGTCTGCGGCGTGCGCAGCAATCTTGTAGGCGATCAGGCCTTGCTTGACATCGTCGCGGTTGGGCAAGCCCAGGTGCTCCTTGGGCGTCACGTAGCACAGCATGGCCGTGCCCATCCAGCCAATCATGGCCGCGCCAATGGCCGAGGCGATGTGGTCATAGCCTGGGGCGATGTCGATGGTCAGCGGGCCCAGCGTGTAGAAAGGTGCCTCGTGGCAGTGCTTGATCTGCTCGTCCATGTTGGCCTGGATCATGTGCATGGGCACATGGCCCGGGCCTTCGATCATGGTTTGCACATCGTGCTTCCAGGCGATCTGGGTCAACTCGCCCAGCGTCTTCAATTCGGCGAACTGCGCTTCGTCATTCGCATCAGACAAGGAGCCGGGACGCAAGCCATCCCCCAAGGAGAAGCTCACGTCATACGCCTTCATGATCTCGCAGATCTCTTCGAAGTGCGTGTACAGGAAGTTCTCTTGGTGATGCGCGATGCACCACTTGGCCAGGATTGAGCCGCCTCGCGACACGATGCCGGTGCGACGTTTCGCCGTGAGCGGGATGTAGGGCAAACGCACGCCCGCGTGGATGGTGAAGTAGTCCACCCCTTGCTCAGCTTGCTCGATCAACGTGTCACGGAAGATGGCCCAGGTCAGATCCTCGGCCACGCCGCCCACCTTTTCCAACGCTTGGTAGATCGGCACGGTGCCGATGGGCACGGGGCTGTTGCGCACGATCCAGTCACGCGTGGTGTGAATGTGCTTGCCGGTCGACAAGTCCATCACCGTGTCGCCGCCCCAGCGGATCGACCACACCAGCTTTTCCACTTCCTCTTCGATCGACGACGTCACGGCGGAATTGCCGATGTTGGCGTTGATCTTCACCAGGAAGTTGCGGCCAATGGCCATCGGCTCCAGTTCGGTGTGGTTGATGTTGGCCGGGATGATGGCGCGGCCACGGGCCACTTCGTCGCGCACGAACTCGGGCGTGATCTCGCACGGGATCATTGCGCCCATGGGATTGCCACGCAGGCGGGCTTCGCGCTCGGCATCCACGCCGTATTTGCTCCGCCAGTCATCGGCCAGATCAAGCCGGCGCTGGTTCTCGCGCAAGGCCACGAATTCCATCTCCGGCGTGATGATGCCCTTGCGCGCATAGTGCATCTGGGTCACGTTGTGGCCGGCCTTGGCGCGACGGGGTTGGCGCTGCAGGCCCTTGGCCGCCTCACGCAGGGCGGCCATGCGGTCGTCGTGGCGTTCGTCGGCTTTGAGTCCATCGTCCATCGCCTGAATGCACCGGCCTTCATACAGCTCGGTGTCGCCGCGCGCGACCACCGCAGCCTCGCGCACGGGCGGCAAGCCCTTGGTGACATCAATTGGCACGTTCGGGTCGGTGTACGGGCCGGAGCAGTCGTACAAGGTGACCGTTTCGCCATTGGTCAGGCTCACCTCGCGCATGGGCACGCGCACGCCCTCGTGGCTGCCTTGCACATACACCTTGCGTGAGGCGGGCAAGGGTTCGCGCGTCAGGCGAGTGAGTTCATTGAGCGCCTGTAGCGCGGCAGCGGGATCGGGGGCGTTCATCTTCGGCTCTCCTTGGCAGCAGTAGGGACACGTGCTCCGAGGAGGGCCCGAGAAACCCATCTTGGGCGGGAGGGCGGGATACAGCAAAGCCTGCAAGCGGGCGGGTACAGCGCGCTTGAAGGGCTGTACCTGCCATCGACACCATGAGGGTCTGTCTGCAGGACGGCTCTTCTTTCGCCGGTATGAACCGGATCAAGTTCAGCGGGTTCGGATTGAATCCATCTCAGCGTCGCAGGTCAAACCATGGGTTCGGCCGGACACACCCCGGAGCAAGCGCTCAGTGTAGCGCCACTGCCGCTGGGGTTCAATGATTCAGATGCGTTGCCGGGGTTTCGGCCAGAACGGCCTTGTGTTCGGTAGTGGCTTTGTCGCCATTGGCGAACATGGCCTTGAACGAAGCAACGCTGGCCGACACTTCGGCGGGAGAGGGGCTCAAGAAGGCCAGAACGAAAGCCAGTGGGGCGATGGCAAACAGCGGTCGCATGACGGTTCGATTCGGCAAGGTTAGATGGACTGAACCCAGTGTAGGGGCCGATCCCCGTCACTGGTTATCCCTAGTACGGGGGGCGATGGCCCTTGTTCAGGGGGGATCAGTGCGTCCGCTTGACGATCTGGATTCGATGATCCTTGACCGCCGGCGACCGCGCAGAGCCACATTGTCCGCAGCCCGAGCCGCATGCAGAAGAGGCCCCATTCGCGCTTTCGCCCTCGGTTGTCCCGCAGCCTGCCTGCCCGGAGGCGGTTGGGCGGAACAAGGCATACAGGCTGGGCCACCAGCGACGGGCCAGGTATACCAGCGCCAACAGCCCGATGCCGATGGCGATCCAATCCTGCACGATGGCGTTCATGTCGGTTGTCTCGCTTTCATCCCGTTCAGTGAAACCACAGACTGGTCAAACGGTAGACCACAAAACTACACCCGTAGGCCAGGGCAAACAAGTAAACGGTCATCCACAAGGGGGTCTTCCAGCCGTTGGTTTCTCGTCGGACCACGATCAAGGTGGACAGGCACTGCGGCGCAAACACATACCAGGTCATCAGTGACAGGGCCGTGGGCAAGGACCAGGCGTGCTGGATCATGCTGGTCAGGGCACCAGTCAGGGCATCTCCTGTTTGCGACAGGGCGTAGACCGTTCCCAGTGCGCTGACCGCGACCTCGCGTGCCGCCATGCCGGGGACCAGGGCAATGCAGATCTGCCAGTTGAAGCCAATGGGTTCAAACACCATTTGCAAGCCACGGCCCATCATTCCGGCCAAGCTGTACTCGATGGCCGGACTTGTGGCCCCAGCAGGAGGGGCGGGGAAGTTCGACAGGAACCACAACACCACCATCAACGACAGGATGATGGTGCCGACCCGCTGCACGAAGATGCGGGTGCGTTCCCACAGGCCTAACGCCAAGTTGCCGACATGGGGCCAGTGGTAATCAGGCAGCTCCATCAACAGGGGCTGGCCGCCTTTGTGCTTCATGAAGCGCTTGAGCACCAAGGCGACCAGCATGGCCGAGACAATGCCGGCCGCATACAACGCAAACAGCACAAGCCCCTGAAGGTTGAATACCCCGCCCACTGACCGGTTCGGGATGAAGGCGGCGATCAGCAGGGCATAGACAGGCAATCGGGCCGAGCAGGTCATCAAGGGGGCGATCAGGATGGTCACGAGGCGATCCCGCGGATCGGCGATCGTGCGTGTGGCCATGATGCCGGGCACGGCGCAGGCAAAGCTCGACAGCAGCGGAATGAAGGCTCGGCCTGACAAACCCACTCCGCCCATGATGCGATCCAGCAAAAAGGCCGCGCGAGGCAGATAACCAGAGTCTTCCAGCGCCAGGATGAAGGCGAAGAGGATCAGGATCTGGGGCAAAAACACCAGCACGCTGCCCGCGCCGCTGATGACGCCGTCGACCAGCAGGCTTCGCAACATGCCCTCAGGCATGTGATGTTGTACCCAGGCCCCGGCAGCGCTGACCAAGCCATCAATCCAATCCATCGGCGCCGCAGCCCAGGTGAAGACCGCCTGGAACACGAAGAACATCAGCACGGCCAGGATGATCGGGCCGAATACCGGGTGCAACACGTAGTGATCCAGCTGCGCGGTCCCGTGAGAGCCTTGCGCAGGCATCTTGACGCAGGCGGCCAGCAATTGCCCCACACGTTGATGGGTGCTTTCCACCGAGGTCTGGGCGATCCGGTCCATGGGGCGAGGCTCGGTGGGCGGGGGCAATGCCTCCCACCCAAGTTGGTCGAGCTGATCCAGCAGTGCCTGTTCACCACCGGACCGCACGGCAATCGTTTCCACCACCGGGATCCCCAGTTCGGCCTGGAGGCGCGCGGTGTCGATGTGGATGCCGCGCTTGAGGGCCTGATCCATCATGTTGATGGCCAGGATCATGGGCACGCCCAGGGACTGGATTTCGAGCACCATGCGCAGATTCAGGCGCAGATTGGTGGCGTCGACCACGCAAACCAAGCCGACCGGCGCGCTCTCATCCGTTCGTGTTCCGGCGATCACGTCTCGGGTGATGGCCTCGTCGGGGGTGGCGGCCAGCAGGCTGTAGGCGCCGGGCAAATCGAGCACCCGCCAGCTTTTGCCCGCCGGAGAAATGAATTGCCCTTCTTTGCGCTCGACCGTCACGCCGGCGTAGTTGCCCACCTTTTGGCGGGCGCCCGTCAAGCGATTGAACAGGGCGGTCTTGCCACAATTAGGGTTGCCGACCAGCGCGATCAGCGGGGTGGGGGGTACGGCGGGGGGCGCGGCCGTCATGGCGCGTTCCTTGGCATGCTCTTGGGCAAGGTGAGGGCGATCAGAGGGATCAGGCGGGGATCACTTCGATCAGGGAGGATTCGAGGCGCCGCATCGCAAAAGTGCTGGTGCCGACTCGAACCGCCAGAGGGCCTTTGCCCGCGAACACGCGACGCAAGACCTGCACCGTCTCACCGGGCACGAAACCCAACTCCATCAGCCGGCGCTTGAGGGCGCCCCCATCGTGGGCACCGTGTTGGATGCTTTGAATGGTCGCCAGCGTGCGAACAGGCAGCTTGTCCAGGGTGGTGGACGGGGCGCGACTTCCGGCTGGTTGGGCATGGATCGATTTCATGCCGCCATTCTAAGACTAAATGCGAATAATTCGCAATGAGATCTTTTTGACTTATGTCACAGACAGGCGGTGCTGTTACATATTTCGCCGGTATTGCCCCCCAACTTCAAACAGCGCCGAGGTGATCTGCCCCAGCGAACACACCCGAACCGCGTCCATCAAAACGGCAAAGACGTTTTCATTGTGGATCACGGCTTGCTGCAGGCGCGCCAGCATGCCGGGGGCTTGGTCGGCGTGGCGTTGGTGGAAGTCGTGCAACCGGGCCAGTTGGGATTGTTTTTCGTCTTCGGTCGAGCGGGCGAGTTCCAGCTTGGCGGGAACCGGGTCACCGTGAGGGTTGCGGAAGGTGTTGACCCCGATGATGGGGTACTCTCCGGTGTGCTTGAGCATCTCGTAATGCATGCTCTCTTCCTGGATCTGGGCCCGTTGGTAGCCGGTTTCCATGGCGCCCAGCACGCCGCCGCGCTCCGCGATCCGGTCGAACTCAGCCAGCACCGCGGCTTCCACCAGGTCGGTCAATTCCTCGATGATGAAGGAGCCCTGGTTCGGGTTCTCGTTCTTGGCCAGGCCCCACTCGCGGTTGATGATCAGCTGGATCGCCATGGCGCGGCGCACGCTGTCTTCGGTTGGGGTGGTGATGGCCTCGTCAAACGCATTGGTGTGCAGGCTGTTGCAGTTGTCGTAGATCGCAATCAGGGCCTGGAGGGTAGTGCGGATGTCGTTGAACTGGATCTCTTGCGCGTGCAGCGAGCGACCGCTGGTCTGCACGTGGTACTTCAGCTTCTGTGAGCGCTCGTTGGCGCCGTACTTGTCGCGCATCGTGATGGCCCAGATGCGCCGGGCCACGCGTCCCAGCACGGTGTATTCGGGGTCCATGCCATTGCTGAAGAAGAAGCTCAGGTTCGGTGCGAAATCATCGATGTGCATGCCTCGGGCCAGATAAGCCTCGACCAGGGTGAAGCCATTGCTGAGGGTGAAGGCCAGTTGGCTGATGGGGTTGGCCCCTGCTTCGGCAATGTGATAGCCGCTGATGCTCACGGAATAGAAATTGCGAACCTGGTTGGCGACGAAGTACTCGGCGATGTCGCCCATCACCTTCAGTGAGAACTCGGTGGAGAAGATGCAGGTGTTCTGGCCTTGGTCTTCTTTGAGGATGTCGGCCTGAACCGTGCCGCGCACGTTTTGCAGCACGCGCGCCCGAATTTGCTCGGCTTCCTGTGGGTTGGCGGGGCGGCCGGTGCCTTGTTCAAAGCGGTCCAGTTGCTGGTCGATGGCGGTGTTCATGAACATTGCCAGAATCGTCGGGGCCGGGCCGTTGATGGTCATCGACACGCTGGTGGTGGGGCTGCACAGATCGAAGCCGTCGTACAGCACTTTCATGTCATCCAGCGTGGCGATCGATACCCCCGAGTTGCCAACCTTGCCGTAGATGTCAGGTCTGGCATCGGGGTCATGGCCATACAGGGTCACGCTGTCAAAGGCGGTGCTCAGTCGCTTGGCCTCCATGCCTTCGGATAACAGCTTGAATCGTTTGTTGGTTCGGAACGCATCGCCTTCACCCGCGAACATGCGGGTGGGGTCTTCGCCTTCGCGCTTGAAGGCAAAAGTACCCGCGGTGTAGGGGAAGAAGCCCGGCAGGTTGTCGAGCAGCATCCATTTGAGCAATTCGCCATGGCATTCATAGCGGGGCAGGGCCACCTTGGGGATGCGGGTGCCGGACAGGGACTTGGACGTCAGTACCGTGCGCAAGGTCTTGTCACGCACGGTCACCGTCAGCTCGTCACCCGAGTAGCTTTGCTTGAGTTGGGGCCACTGCGCCAGCGCGTGCCGGGCGCTCGAGTCGAGCTTGGCCAAGCGTTCGTCGGCCATGCGCTCCAGATCAGCGGGAGTGTCCGATGTCGAGCCAGTCAGGCGCAGCATGTTGGCGCTGCTGCGCAACTGTTGCGCCTCTCGTGCCAGTCGCGCTTGTTCAAGGGCGCGGTGCTGGTAGTGCCGCACCGTGTCGCTGATCTCGGCCAGGTAGCGTGATCGCGCTGCCGGAATGATCGGCGTCTGGTGGGTGCTGTGGCGGGTGTCCACGCGAGGCAGACGCGCCCCCGCCAGAGGTAGCCCCAACTCCTGAAGGCGGGGCTTGATGGCTTGGTACAGCGCCGTAACCCCATCGTCATTGAAGCGGCTGGCCATGGTGCCGAACACGGGCATGGCGTCTGGCATCCGGTCGAAGGCCTCGCGGTTGCGCTGCACTTGCTTGGCCACATCGCGCAGGGCATCCATTGCGCCTTTGCGATCGAACTTGTTGATCGCCACGAACTCCGCAAAGTCCAGCATGTCGATTTTTTCGAGTTGGCTGGCTGCGCCAAATTCTGGCGTCATCACATACAGCGGTACGTCGACATGCGGTACGACCGCACAGTCACCTTGGCCAATGCCTGAGGTTTCGACGATGATCAGATCGAAGCCGGCGGCCTGGGTGGCAGCCAGCACGGCGGGCAGGGCGGCGCTGATTTCGCTGCCGGTGTCGCGGGTGGCCAGGCTGCGCATGAAGACACGTGCGCCCTGGCGCCACGGGGCGATCGCATTCATGCGGATGCGGTCACCCAGCAAGGCGCCACCGCTTTTGCGTCGGCTGGGATCGATGCTGATCACCGCCAGGCGGCATTGATCATCCTGATCCAATCGAATCCGTCGGATCAGTTCGTCAGTCAGGCTGGATTTGCCGGCGCCGCCGGTGCCGGTGATACCCAGAACCGGGGCGCGGCGGGCGCCTTGTAGGCCTTGCAAAGCAGACAGGAGGCCCGTTTGATCCGGGTGTGCTTCCAGGCCCGTGATCAGCTGCGCCAAGGCGCGCCAGGCCGACTCGGTGTGACCTTGGATCTGCTTGAGATCTGTCGGGATATGGCCGCTGAGGTCTTTGTCGCAGCGCATCAGCATGTCGCCGATCATCCCGTCGAGGCCCATCCGCTGGCCGTCTTCCGGGCTGTAGATTCGGGCTACCCCATAGGTCTGCAACTCGCGGATCTCGTCGGCCACGATCACGCCGCCGCCGCCGCCAAATACCTGGATGTGTTCGCCACCCCGCTGGCGCAGCAAATCGACCATGTACTTGAAGAACTCGATGTGGCCGCCCTGGTAGCTGCTCACCGCGATGCCATGCACATCTTCTTGCAAGGCGGCGGTCACGATCTCGTCAACCGAGCGGTTGTGTCCCAGGTGGATGACCTCGGCACCCATGCTCATGAGGATGCGCCGCATGATGTTGATCGCCGCGTCATGGCCGTCGAAGAGCGAGGCCGCGGTGACGAAACGAAGCTTGTGGGCTGGGCGGTATTGCGCCAGAGCCTGGAATTGAGCGGAGAGGTCGGTCATCTTGGTGTCCTTTTGACCGTCTCCAGTCTAGGAACGCCAGGCGTACCTGGCGATAGCCAAAGACGTCAGATCGCGTGGCGGATTTGGTAAGTGACCGCTGCTAGGCTAGGCGTTTGGCCGCTCGAGAAATTTGGCGCCATTTGCGAAGTTCGGTCAACGCCAGGCTCACGAACGCCACGGCGACGATGGCCAACCAATCGCTGGGCTGGATTGAGGCCGTGTGAAACAAGCGCTGGAAGCTGGGAAGGTGAGTGAAGAGAACCTGAAGCCCAGCCATCGTGGTCACGCCAGCCCAGACCCACGGATTCGGTGTGCGCTTGATGTGCCAGACAGGGACGTTGAGCGAGCGGCAACTGAACAGGTAGGCGGCTTCAATCGCCACGAACGCATTGGCCGCCATCGTTTGAGCTTGCTCAAGGGTGCGTCCGACATGTTGCGCCCATTCAAACAAGGCAAAGGCGCTGGTCAGCATCAAGAGGCTGACCCAGCCGAGCTGCCACAGCAGCGGTCGACTCAAGATGGGTGTGCTCGGGTCGCGAGGTGGCCGACGCATAGCAGAGTCCTCGACCGGCTCAAATGCGAGCGACAGGCCAAGCAGGATCGCCGTGCTCAGGTTGATCCAAAGAATCTGCAGCGGGGTAATGGGCAATTGTGTGTTGGCCGCTACGGCAGCCAGCACCACCAAACCTTCGCCTGCATTGGTGGGCAGGGTCCAGGCCAGGAATTTGATCAGGTTGTCGTGAATGCCGCGCCCCTCTTCGATGGCTGCGGTGATCGTGGCGAAATTGTCATCCGTGAGGACCATGTCTGCGGCTTCTTTGGCCACGTCCGTTCCGCCTCGCCCCATGGCGACCCCGATGTCAGCTTGCTTCAAGGCTGGGGCGTCGTTCACGCCGTCTCCTGTCATGGCGACAACTTCACCGAGGGACTGGAGGCTTTTGACCAGGCGCAGTTTGTGCTCTGGTTCAACTCTGGCAAACACATGAACCTGCCTGACTTGTTCTGCTAGAGCGGCGTCATCCATGTGAGCCAGAATATGGCCCGTCAGTACAGCGCCATCTGGGCCCGTGATTCCCATTTGGCGCGCAATCGCCAAGGCGGTGCCGGGGTGGTCTCCGGTGATCATCTTCACCTGGATGCCTGCTTTGATACAGGATTCGATGGCTCGAATCGCGCTGAGGCGAGGCGGGTCCATCATGCCGACCAGTCCGAGCAGAACCAGGCCGTGCGTGAGGTGCTGTTCCGTCAGTGTTGAATCTTCAGGCAGATGCTTGCGTGCCATGGCGAGTACACGAAAGCCTTGGCTGGTCAGGGCCTGCGCGGCATGGTCGACCGAATCCGGGTTCAAGGCCAGGACCTCGCCCTCGGAGGAGAGCATGGCCTCGCAAGTGGGAAGAAGGCGCTCCAGAGCCCCTTTGATGTAGACCGCCACGCCATCGCCCGTTGTGTGCGCGGTGGCCATGAATTGACGCTGTGAGTCAAAAGGGATCTCGAACACTCGGGGTATCACGGCCTCAACAGTCGCGCGGTCCAACCCCGCCTTCGCTGCCACCGTCAGCAAAGCTCCCTCTGTGGGGTCGCCGGCGACCCCCCATTGGTTGCCTTCTTGTGTCAAATGAGCGTTGTTGCACAACAGACCCGCCAAGAGGGTTTCTTTCAACGCACTGCTGATCAGTTGAGGCGCGTCTTCCATCAGGAAGTCGCCCTTGGGTGTGTACCCCTGACCCGTCACTGTGACGATTTGGCCGCCAGCCCAGATGGCTTGCACGGTCATGGCGTTTTCTGTCAGCGTGCCGGTCTTGTCTGAGCAAATCACGGTGGCCTGTCCGAGTGTCTCGACGCTGGGTAACTTGCGCACAATGGCGCGGCGCTTGGCCATCCTGGCGACACCGATGGCCAGGGTGATGGTCATCGCGGCGGGCAGTCCTTCGGGGATCGCCCCCACGGTCAGGGCTACGGCAGCCATGAACAGGTCAAAGGGATGACCGCCGCGCCAGACGCCCATGGCGAAAGTCACCAAGGCCACCCCCAGAATGACTTTCAACAGGATGCGAGAAAACGCATCGAGCTTGCGCATCGTGGGTGTGGTCGTTTCAGTGGTGCTCGCCAGCAAGCCTGAAATTTTGCCCACTTCGGTTCGGTTGCCGGTTTGTGTCACCGCGCCCAGGCCTTGTCCTCCAACAACGAGCGTGCCTGCAAAGACCAGGTTGTTTCGGTCGGCCAGTGCGAGGTCGGGCAGAAGTGGCGCCGTCTGTTTGTTGATGGGAGCGGACTCTCCGGTCAGTGAGGCCTCCGTCACGCGCAACTCAATGGCGTTGAGCAATCGGAGGTCAGCAGGCACCTGCTCGCCCGCGTCGATCTGAACGATATCCCCGGGCACCAGATCTGCGGCCGAGATGGTCTGGTACACGCCAGCACGCAGTACCGTGGCCCGGCAGGTGACAGCTGAGGCCAGTGCGGCCAACGCTGCTTCGGCCTTGCCTTCCAGCATCAGGCCCATGGCCGCATTCAGCGACACCACTGCCGTGATCACCAGCGCATCCACCCACTGGCCGAGCACAGCCGTAACCGCGGCGGCGACCAGAAGAATCCAGACAAGTGGCTGGCGCAACTGGTCGACCAGCCGCTGAATCGACGTCCTGGCTGGTTTGGCCTGGAGTTGGTTGGGCCCAGCCTCACGGAGGCGCCTGCGTGCCTCGGATTCGGTCAGGCCAACGCGCGGGTCTACGTTCAGTAGCGCGGTGGTTTGGGTTGGCGTCAGGGTGTGCCAGAGGTGCATGGTCTGAAGGGGCTTTTTGAACATCATGCCGAATCGCGGGGCTGGCGCGGTGTCATCCCTCCTCAGGGTGAACCCGCCTTTCCTGGATAGGGACTTCTCAACATTCACTTTTACACCCCATCGCAAGTGCTTATTTTTGAACGACTTTTTTCTGCAAATTGCTTTGCACAAACGCGTCTAAGTCCTTGATTTCATTGAAGATTTTTTCACTTTCAACCTTGTTTTGACCTTGCGAATCGGTTAAAGTGGGATTTAGTGCACTTTCGTGGAGTTTTGTGGTGAATCTGGTCTTTCAAGGGGCTTCAGCATTGACGCTGGACGCAAAGGGGCGGATGGCCGTTCCTGCGCGCCACCGCGATGCTTTGCAGGCTCTTTGTGAAGGGCAACTCACCATCACCAAGCACCCCGATGGCTGCCTGATGGTGTTCCCGCGTCCATCGTGGGACACCTTCCGCGACAAGGTGGCCGCGCTGCCGATGTCGGCTTCTGGCTGGAAGCGCATCTTTTTGGGTAATGCCATGGATGTGGAGATTGACGGCTCGGCGCGGGTCTTGGTCTCGCCTGAGTTGCGCGCGGCGGCAGGGATCAGCAAAGACGTGATGTTGCTCGGGATGGGTAGTCACTTCGAGTTGTGGGATGCCGAGCGCTATGCCGCACACGAAGCCGAGGTGATGGCGCAAGCCATGCCTGAAGCGCTTCAGGACTTCACCTTCTGACGCCATGGAGTCCACATGCACACCTTGGCAGCACCAGACTGTACTGCTGCACGAGGCGGTCGATGCCTTGTGGGGTGCCGAGACGGGGCCCCTGCCGACGGGTGTCTATGTGGACGCTACCTTTGGTCGCGGCGGGCATTCCCGTCTGATTTTGTCCCACTTGGGGGCTCAGGCGAAGTTGCTGGCCCTGGATCGGGATCCGGAGGCGATCGCGCATGCGACGCAGGGGCCGCAGGCCATCCTCGATCCGCGTTTTCAGATCAAACATGCGGCGTTCTCGTCCTGGGCGCAGGTGGTGTCCGAGCTGGGCTTGGCGCCGGTGCAGGGTTTGTTGATGGACATCGGGGTCTCTTCGCCGCAGATCGACAACCCTCAGCGGGGCTTCAGCTTTCGCTTCGATGCGCCTCTGGACATGCGGATGGACACGACGCAGGGCGAGAGTGCGGCGGATTTTCTGGCGCGAGCAACACAAGATGAATTGGCAGACGTCATCCAGACCTATGGCGAAGAGCGGTTTGCTCGCCAGATTGCAAAGGCGATTGTCGCTCGCCGCGATGCCGGACAACCACTACGCACCACTGGCGAGCTGTCAGAAGTCGTGGCTCGTGCAGTCAAGACACGCGAAGCTGGTCAAGATCCCGCAACCCGTACCTTTCAAGCTCTTCGGATTCACGTCAACCGTGAGCTCGGTGAGCTCGAAGACGCACTGGAGGCAGCCCTGATGATGCTGGCACCCGGTGGTCGCTTGGCGGTGATCAGCTTCCATTCGTTGGAAGACCGCATCGTCAAAACCTTCATCGCGCGCCACAGCCGCGAGGAGGTTGATCGTCGCGTGCCATTCGCTGCGCCTCGCCCTTTGTTACTCAAGTCGATCGGCCGCATCAAGCCGTCCGAGGCGGAAGTGGCGGCCAACCCTCGCGCCCGTTCAGCGGTTCTGCGGGTGGCTGAGCGAACTGACGTGCCCTGGTCTGAAGCGTTGGTGCGTGCTGCCCAACCTTCGTCACGGGCACCGCGCAAGGGGGGGCGTCGTTGATGTCCCGTCTTAACCTCTTTCTGGCCTTGATCCTGCTGTTCAGCTGCTTTTGGCTGATTCGCACGAGCAACGACGCGCGGCATCTTTTCATTGATCTGGAAAAGGCGCAGAACCAGTCTCACGAACTCCAGCTTGAGTACGATCGCCTTCAGGTCGACAAGCGGGCGCAGGCCACCCCTTTGCGCGTTGAAAAGCTCGCCCGCGAGAAGTTGCACATGTTTGCCAACTCGCCAGCGGTGACGCATTACGTGCTGGGGGCCTCCGCGCCCGCCAGTGCCGCTTCCGGGGAGGCGCCATGAGTCGCCTGGGTGATCTCATTCGTCGGTTGCGTGGACAACCGCGTCGGCAGGCATCGGGTGCCATGCCGACTGTTCGGTATGCGACCAGTCCTTTGCTGGCGTCTCGCACGCCGCCCTGGCGGGTCAAGTTCCTGATTGGGGCCATTGGGCTGGGCTTTGTTGTGTTGATGGGTCGGGCTGCGTGGATTCAGATCATCCACAACGACTTCTACCTGCAGCAAGGGGCCAGCCGCTATGAGCGGCGCATCGAGTTGCCGGCCGCGCGAGGGCAGATCACTGACCGCTATGGTGAGCTGCTGGCGTCCAGCGTGCCTGCACCGTCTTTGTGGGCCATCCCCAAAGACATCGACACCTCGGATGCTCAGTTGCGTCGCCTGGCGAAGTTGCTCGACATGACCTTGTCGGATCTGAAGAAGCGCCTTGGTACCAATCCAAATTTTGTGTGGCTGCGTCGACAGGTGGACGACGACGTTGCGCAAAAAGTGGCTGCCTTGAAAATCGATGGCGTCTATGCCTTGCGCGAATCCAAGCGTCAATACCCAGAGGGCGAGGCGGCGGCCCACATCGTTGGCTTCACCAATCTAGAGGACCAGGGGCAGGAGGGCGTTGAGCTGGCTTTCCAGAAGCAACTGGTGGGGCATGACGGGGTGCGTCATGTCATCAAGGACCGGCTGGGGCGTGTGGTCGAGTCGGTGGGCGATCTGGTGCCTGCTGAAGATGGCCAGTCCGTCCATTTGTCGATTGACGCCAAGATCCAGTTCTTTGCCTACCAGTGCATTCGCGATGCGGTGGCCGAGCACAAGGCCAAGGCAGGCAGTGTGGTGGTGCTTGATGCTTTGACGGGTGAGGTGCTGGCTCTGGCCAACGTACCGAGCTACAACCCGAGCGACCGCCGTCACCTCACTGGTGAACAGTTGCGAAACCGCGCGCTCACCGATACGTTCGAGCCAGGCTCGACCATGAAGCCGTTCGTGATCTCGATTGCCTTGGAAACCGGGCGCGTCAAGCCCACCACGGTGATTTCCACCGCGCCTGGGCACCTGACGATCGATGGGTCCACCATTTCTGACGATCACCCCAACGGTGATCTGACCATTGAGCAGATCATCCAGAAATCGAGCAACGTGGGCACGGCCAAGCTGGCCTTGCAGATGCAGCCCCGCGAGATGTGGGACATGTTCACCGCGGTGGGGTTGGGACAGAAGCCTCAGCTCGGCTTCCCTGGTGTGGTGACGGGTCGCCTGCGTCCCTACAAGAGTTGGCGCCGCATCGAGCAGGTCACGATGAGTTATGGCTATGGTTTGTCGGCCAGCCTGTTTCAGTTGGCTCACGCCTACACCATCTTCGCCACTGATGGCACCTTGACGCCGGTCACCATTCTCAAGCGTGGGGGGATGGACGACGGCAAAGCCAAGCGCTCGGGCTTCCTGAATGTGTCGCACCCCGGTGAGGGCGATGACCCGGTGGACAACGAAGTGCCAAGCGTTCCGGTGCCAGTGCAGGGCACTAGGGTGATCTCGCCTGAGACGGCACGCGAGGTACGAAAGATGCTGTCGCTGGTCACGGCTCCCGGCGGCACGGCCCCGAAGGCCCAGACGATGGGCTACAGCGTGGGTGGCAAGACGGGCACCGCGCACAAACAAGAAGGCCGCGGTTATGCCGGCAACAAATACCGCGCATGGTTCGTGGGCATTGCCCCGATCAACAATCCACGCATCGTGGTGGCGGTGATGGTGGACGAACCGACGGTCGGCTCCTACTATGGCGGGGAAGTGGCGGCGCCCGTTTTCAGCAAGGTCGTGCAGCAAACACTGAATCGCTTGGGTGTCATGCCGGATCTGTCCGTGCAGCCCAAGATTGTTCAGGCAGAACCGGAGAGCTTCTGATGAGCACCGATCTGCATCGCCCCCTTTTGCTCACCTCTGTGCCTGAGGCCCTGGACTGGTTGCGCCAGCACGGCGTCACCACCTTGACGGTAGACAGCCGCCAGATCGCTTCGCGTGCGTCCGAAGGCGTGGGCTTCATTGCCTGGCCGGGGGCCGCACGAGATGGGCGCGGCTATGTGCAGCAGGCATTGCAAGACGGCGCCCGTGCCTGCCTGGTCGAGGCTGAGGGCCTGGATGCTTTTGCATTCAAGGATGCTCGCATTGCCGCGCTGAAAGGTTTGAAGGCCGCCAGTGCCGAGATCGCGCACGGCTTCTTCGGTGAACCCAGTGCGCGCCTGCAAGTGGTTGCGGTCACCGGCACCAACGGCAAGACTTCGACCTCTTGGTGGACCGCCCAGGCCTTGACGGCGTTGGGGCGGCCTTGCGGCGTGGTCGGCACCCTGGGGGTGGGGCGCGTGGATCAGGGTCAGGTTGCGTCCACCGGCTTGACCACGCCCGACCCCATCACCTTGCACGCCACGTTCCGCCAGTTTGTGAACGAAGGCTTGCAAGCTGCGGCCATCGAAGCTTCGTCAATCGGGATCGAAGAGTTGCGCCTGCACGCAACCCACATCGCCGTGGCCCAGTTCACCAACTTCACCCAGGATCATCTGGACTATCACGGTTCGATGGAGTCCTATTGGTTGGCCAAGCGAGAGTTGTTCAATTGGCCCGGCCTGCGTGCTGCGGTGATCAATCTGGACGACCCGATGGGTGAAGAGCTCAAGGCCTTTGTGCAAGGGCGGCCTGTGGCGCTTTGGACCTACAGTCTGCACAAGTCGGCACGCTTGCAAGCCATTGACGTCCGTTATGTGGGCGAGGGCGTGGGCTTCCAGGTGGTCGAACGAGCACTGGCCGGAGACGCTGTGGTGACGCAGGCCGACATGGTCGCGCCCGTGATCGGTGCTTTCAATGTGTCGAACCTGCTGGCGGTGGTTGGCGCTTTGCGTGCACTCGGAGTGCCGCTGACTGAAGCTGCCCGAATTTGCCAAAATTTGCGCGCTGTGCCCGGCCGCATGCAGCTCGTGCGACTGGAGGGCGCCTCGCGCTCGCCATTGCCGCTCGTGGTAGTGGACTATGCACACACACCCGATGCTCTGCAGAAAGCCCTGGATGCGCTGCGGCCGGTGGTGTTGGCTCGCCAGGGACGCTTGTGGTGTGTGTTCGGATG
>JAGWLR010000048.1 GCA_028864885.1 Burkholderiales bacterium
AGTGGCGCTTTGGCTGATCGGATTGGTATTTGCCACGATCGGTTGGTTGGGGTGGGCTGCCGGACGGCTGCTGCAAGCAGCGGTGTCACGTCAGCGTGAATTTTTGGCCGACGCCAGCGCGATTCAATTCACCCGTTCGCGCGAAGGGCTGGGCAACGTGCTGCGCAAGCTTTGGCACGATCAGCAGTTGTTGGCCGGACGCATGCATTCGCCGCGCGCCGACATGATTGCCGCGCTGCTGATGCACGAGGGCACCCAGTCCTCCCTGCTTGCCACCCATCCCCGGCTTCAAGATCGCATTGAGCGGATATGCGGAGCGGTTCTATCGCCCTTGCCGGCGCCACTGTTGCGACTGGAAGTGGTCGAACCGCGGCGCAAAGCCGTGCCCATGCCTACAGTGGGTCTGGCGGCCCATGCCAGCGCCCCCGGCCAGACAGGCCGAGATAGCGTATCGCCCACCGCTCCCGCAGTAGTGCGAGATTCGGATCGCGACGCCAGATCGCGCCTGCAGCTCCTGAGTGGGCCCACCGAACAGCGCCTGGCGATCCTCGCCCTGATGCTCAACCCGGACAACCCCAAAGAACGTCGACTGTGGGGGCACTGGAGCCATGACACCGTCAACGGCGGACAAATCCTGTACGACATTTTGAGCCTAAACCCATGGCACCGTGTGCCTGAATTCGAGCGCTTGGCTGCACTGATGGCCGAGCGCCCGCTTGAAGAGCGACGCACCCTGGTAGAGACCGCCCGTGATCTGCTGCGCGCCGACGGCCGCGTCAGCGCCCAAGACCGCCTATGGTGGATGGCCTTGCGACACCGCATGGGTGTGGGCCCCAAGGCCCACGCCACGCCGCGCCCTTTGCGCGGACGGGTGGGCAATGAACTCAACGCCTTACAGGCCGATGAGGTGAAATCAATAGCAGCGTTGACCGCTTACCTGGCACGCTTCATACCCACACCAGAAGGCCCATCTGGGCCAGACGAAAATGGGCGTACATGGTACAGCGCGGTGATGTCACGTTGCGCAGCCCCACCAGACCTGAAACAGCTGCACACGACACCCGATGCCGACGCCCTCGCCCATGCGATGGCGAGCGTGCAGGAGCTATCGTGGATGATTCGCCCCGTTCTGCTTCGGGCCTGGGTGGAGGAGGCTGTGAATCACAGTCCACAAGGGTTGATGAGCCACAGCACAGCAGATGCACTAAGACTAACGGCAGGGTTGATTGACTCACCCCTGCCGCCAGTTCTCGAATCCCACTATCGGAGCTGAGTGCTCCGCTCGCCTCAATCGTCTTTGACGTGAGGCAGCTTGGTCAGCCCCAGCAGACCATTGCGCAAATCAGCTGGGGTGTTGGGGCCGATGTACATCCGCAAATAGATCTGATAAGCCAGTTCGTCTTTGATAATCAAAGGCTGGCCCGGCTCAACGTACACAGGCTTGTTGTTGATGGAAGCAGTCCATCCGGTGCCGGGAATCCAGTCCAGGTTGACCACATCCCCCCGGTTCACGGCGCGGACGTTGCCATAAGCTTGACCAATTTGGCCCACCACAGTGATGAGCTTCTTGAACTCTTCTTCAGTCGCCGATTGCTTGAAGTCAGCCACGAAGATCCGGGAGATGGTGCCCGATGTGAAGTCTCGCAGAATATTCAACTGAATACGGCGTGGCCCATCCAGCTTGAAAATGGCTTCTGGGTTGGTGCGCTTTTCGGGCAGGTACAAGGCTGTGACATCAGCCTTGAAATACCCGCGCTTGCGAACTGCGGCGCCGTTGAGCACCAACTTGTGTCCGCCCACCATGGCGGTGTCGGCAATGGTGACGCCTTCGAGCTCAACTGCCGCATGAGCGGGCGTCAGCCAGGGGCCCAGGGTCGTCGCAGCGGCAGCGCCCATCAGCAATTTGCGGCGCACGTTGTCGACTTCAGAACGCGAATCCAAGGTATCAGACATGACAGAAACGCTCCAGTACACCGAAGTTATATCGACGAAGGCTGCGCAATCCTGCAGCCCCCGTCAACTGGATGGAAGACAACAATTACCGGAATTACAGCGGCTTGGACAGGGTCAGCCAGAACGCCTTGCCTTCCGTGCGGTTCTTGGCGTTGAATTCCTTCATGAACTTGCCTTCGAGCAGGAAGTCGCCGCCGTTCTTCAGCCAAGCCACAGCCGGGCCCACCGCATCAACGCTGGTCTTGTTGCCGGTGGCGACCGCGGCCATCGTGGAAGCGCTCTGGCTGCAATCCAAGGTATCCCCTGCGCCTGCCTTACAAGTGTCTCGCGACAATTGGCGAACCATGTAACCTTGCAAACCAACCCGCACGTCTTCGGTCACAAACTTCATGGCCTGCCAGTCCAAATTGAACATGTTGCCCGAGTAATACCCGTTGGCCTTGTTCCGAGTATTGAAAGACAACACAGCACGGCCACCCACGTCCCAGCCATCGCCAATGTAGGCATATTGAGTCGAGGGACGGAAGGTGTAGAAGTTTCCGTAGCCCATATTCAGGCGACGAGTCACGTCGTAGTCACCAGTAGGCAGAACGATGGTGGGCACGAAGTTGGCGGCTTGGTGATCACCTATTTCCCAGTGGAACAGCGGACCAAACTCAAGGTCTCCCATGCCAGTTGTCTTGCCAGACTGCCCGTTAACCATCGCAGCACCGGCGGCAAACGCATAATCGTAAGCAGGGATGCCAGTCACCTTGGGCACTGCTGTAAATGTCCCTTTGCGTTGACCAATCGGCTGCATGATGGTAAAGCCCAAATTGGCACCCAATACTCGCTGAGTACCGACATAAGTCAGTCGGTTCAACGCCGCAGTGGTCGAGACGTCTGCAGACAGCGAACTGAATGCAGGATTGCTGACTGGTTTACCATCATTACCATTGGATTGGGTGGCCTTGTAAGACACCACCGCAGTCTGCCAATACCAGCCCGGAACCACGGGCGCCGTCATGTCGCTGCCGCCCACGCCAGGCGAGTAACGCTGCAGACCATTTTCAGATGCCATTGAAGCGGCGCACGCAACCATGGTGATGGCGAATACCGAAGTTTTCACCACAGCTTGACGGAGGGAAATTGCCGGGCTCATACGTTGCATCGTGACTCCTTGAAAAGGTCGATTCGAGAAAGCGAAACAGTAACGATACTGTGCCCTGTTTCGTATGTATTTGTGTCGGCGGGTGTCGCCGAGTAACCACGAGAAGGTGGTCATAGTACCGCTTCCAAGGAAGAAATAGCCCCTGACGTGGCACGTTGAATATCAGGGTTTACTCGCCCTCACCAAATTTGTCATTTATGAGTGCCACGATGGATTTGGTGGCTTCTTCCTCGCGATTCCCATCGCATTCCAAGACCACTTCAGCGCCCAAACCCGCCGCCAGCATCATGACACCCATGATACTTTTGGCGTTCACTCTTCGATCATTTCTTGTCAGAAATATCTCACAAGGAAATCCGCTTGCCAGTTTGGTCAATTTGGCAGAAGCACGTGCATGCAAACCCAGCTTATTGCTGATGGTGACGGTGGTCTTGATCATGAGAAGGTTGAATCACCTGATTATGGGGACGGCTGGTGGCAATTTGCATGACCCCCTGAGCGCCACCCGCCACAGCCCTGGTGATCAACATTTCCAACGGTTCGGTGGCGTAATTGAGCGCCCGCCACAGCATGGGCACATTGGCCCCCGTGATCACTTTGACATGCACCCCGTCAGCCAGTTTCTGAACCGTGTTGCACGGCGTGGCGCCAAACACATCGGCCAGGATCAGTGCCTCGCCTCGCGCGTCTGACGCAATGGCCTGCGCCAACAACAGCCTGGCCTGCGCTTCGATTTCATCTGCCGGCAAATTGGGCTGAACGTCGAGCGCTTGCAGCGACTGAGCAGCCTCTGGAAAGCAATGCTGCGCCGCCAGCTTCAAAGCCGAAGCGAGTGGAGCATGAGCAATGATGAACAAGCCAGGCATAGAGATAGGATTATCGGTCGCTCAACTGGAAAACTGGAATCCCGTTTTGAACGTCGTAACGGGATCATCCTCCTTAGAATCCATTTGAAACGGCTTTGCCTGCCAAACCGATGCCTGAAACACGGTTAATCCGTGGGAAAAATGCCACGCCTGGCCATGCTGAAACATGCCAGCCCCTTCGATCGCATCCAGTTGCCAAGCCGTTTGCCCCTCTTGGGTGGCGCCAAGTACCCGCAAGGCTGGCAAGGTCTTCGAGGTGTAACCGGCGCGACCTTGTAGGTCACGACTCCACCACTGCAATGTTTGGATGACCTGAGGCGCATCGGGAACGGTGACATACCGCAAAGACCAGATGGCCTCCCCAGCCTTGCAGGACATCACCCGCACCCGGGCCTGGTTAACGCCAGGCCAACTCAACACCCGTTCGTCCTGATCCGGCTTGCAAGGAAACCAGGCCGTCAGGCCCTCGGCTTCCACAGGATGAATTTCACGCCAGTTGTGCTCCGGTGAGCAGGCCACCAAGAGCACACCCCCAATCAAGGTGCTGGCGGTGATAGCCCTAATATTTCTGAGATCCATCGTCGGCATGATTCTTTGTAACTGGGCCACTTTGCCTCAAACTGCGTCTCGCCTCGGAGCGAGCAAACCCAGGAGCCATTGCCGCTCGGACGTTTACCAACCAACAACATGCCCACGCCCAAGCAAGCCCCACCATCGACTGCACCGGACTCGCCGGTGCAGTTGAATTGGGGGCCGCCGCCCGTGGATGCCACCCTGCCAGCCAAAGCTGAGGATCCCGAGTTACGCCGCTGGCATGAACTGGCCTCTCAAATCGGGCGGGAACTGGCCGAACCGCTGACCGCTGCGCTAGAGCGGATCACGACCTTGATGACGACGGGGCGCATCGACCGGGCTGGCCTGCGCGCCCTGCATCAAGAGATAGAGCAAGCTCGTCAAGCTGGCATCTGGAGCCAGCAAATCGCGCGCCTGGCATCCGGACGAGTGCGCCAAAGCCTGGAGCTCGTTCACCTGACCCACACCGTTCAGAGCGTGCTGGCCTACCGCGCCCGCGAGCTGCAGGGCAAGGGCATCACCCTGACGCAGGCCCTGCTGCCGGTCGAGATTCAAGTCGACGCTTCGATGTTGTTCAGCCTGCTGAACAATCTGGTGGACTGGTGGCTGGAAAACGCACTGGGGCACGTCGAGGTGCAAGTGGATTGCACCCATTGGCCCGAGCGTGCCCGTCTGCGGTGCAAGTTCAAGCATCAACCGGCGGACCAAAGTGACACCGTCAATCTTGACGAACGGTACTCCGCCATGACGTCGATGAACTGGCAGGTGCTGGATCAGACCGCTCGAACGATGGGGGTGGTGCTGGATCGGCAGATCAACGCAACGCAGGTCAACCTCAGTCTGGAGTTTCCGAATGTGGTCTCAGATCGCTTGAGCCAGCTGGATTGGAACGATCAGGACCAGGGCTTTGCCGACTCAGTCAACTCAAAACCACTGGCAGGCAGCCATGTGCTGGTGGTTGCGGCCAGACGGGATCTACGCATTCAAATCCGAGAGGCCCTCAAGTCGATGGGACTGGTGCTGGATTTCGTGACCTCTGTGAAAGAGGCCATCGATTTTTGTCGCGAGGGCCTGCCCCATGCGATCGTGTTTGACAACGGCCTGCACACCTTTGCGTTCGACAAGCTGGTGCAAAGCATCCGCAAAGAAGTCCCAGAATTCGTGTTCATCGAATTGCTGGATGGTGGACACACCTTCGACATCTCCAGCGTCAGCCAAACGGGCATGGCCCGAGTCGGCCAAGAAGCCATCGCCACCGCGCTGCCGTCTGCCCTGGTCTACGAGTTGACCCGGGTGATGTGATCAGGCCGGCTCCGCCAGGAGATCGTTGAGCAGGCTCTGAAGCGCTTTGAAATCAGGCTCACCGATGTACTGCTTGACGATCTGACCTTTTTTGTTGACCACGAAAGTGGTGGGGGTCAGCTGCACCGGCCCGAAGGCATTGGCCAACTCGCCGGTGTGGTCCATCGCCACCGTAAAAGGCAACTTGCGGCTTTCAACAAACTGCATCACGTAGGCGGGCGGATCGTATTGCATGGCAATCGCCAAGGTTTGCAAGCCTTTCGGGTGCAGCAATTGATGCGTGGCAACCAAGCTGGGCATTTCTTTGACACAGGTAGTGCAACTGGTCGCCCAGAAATTGATCAGGGTCACCTGGCCCTTCAGTTCAGACAGCTTGTGTTGCGATCCGTCGATCTGGGTATAGGGCAAATCTGGCAGAGCTGTTTGGCTCGGCGAACAGCCTTGCAGGCTCACCCCCACCAACAGCAGGCCGCCCAACACTGCCCACACACGACGCCGATTCATCCACATCTCACGATCCTTCCACAACACTTGCCCTGCGCCGTCGAGGGCTGCTACTCGGAGGCTGCCGACGCGGGCAGCGCTGGCTTGAGCACTTTTTCGACCTGCGGATCCGCCCAGGGCCCGGTGATGAGGAACTCCTGTGCACCCACTTCAGCCACCTGTTTGCGCAATAGTACCTGGGCGAGGAATGCCCCCAACCCAACCACTGGATTGATGGCAGCAACGGCCAGCGAGGCCCCCACGGCATTCAAGTCCGGCACCACATAGACGTGCAGATTCTGAGTCTCTTTGATGAGATCGGCCTGACCTTCCATCAGCGCCACGGCCTGTACGCCACGCATCCGCAAATTGCGGGTCTCGGCCACCCCTTGATCGATTTTGACTTGGCCGTCGATCGAATCGAACGCGAAGCCCTGCTGGAACACATCGCGGAAATCCAGCGTCAAACGCCGTGGCAGGGACTGCAGACTCAAGACCCCCAACAGCTTGGCAATGCCTGGATCAGCCTTCAGGAACTGACCTTGATTGACCAGCACATTGAGATCCCCGGTCATGGTGGCCGTGTCCGGATGCAGCGGTGAGCCTTGCCAACTCACCTGCCCGGTGACCTTACCCTTGCCGCCTCGTATCGTCTTGGGCAAACCCAGTCGAGTCAGGGTGTCGCCCAGGTTGTGCAGATCGAGCGTGAAGTCAAAACTGGATCGCGGTCGCGAACGGGCAGCCAAGCCCAAGCTGCGCAAGAGCGTGGGCGAGTTGGGCGCAGACCAGGTTCCCGTCGCACTGAGCTGCGCTTCAGGGGCCCCGAGCTTCAACTTAGTCAGGCGCCATTCGGGCGAAGCTCCCGCCACAGTCAGCCCGACCATCTTGTTGACAGCCTCTACTTCGAGGCGCCCCAGAGACAGTCCCCGCCATTCGAAGTCATCCACCACAATGTCGAGGGCGGGCACATTGGTGTTGGATGCGTCGGGGGACAACATCTGGGCCGTGGCCCGCTCTTCCAGAGCCTGCGCGTCTGAGGCCGGCACCGACAGGCGACTGAGGCGTGCCACGACGCGCCCCGCTCCGTGAGCGGCAGCCTGCACGACCGCCGACGTGTCAGGCAGCCATTCGATTTGCCCGGCGACCTGCTCGGCATTCAGTTGCGCCCGCCACACGCCCGCTGAGGGGTGCGCCAGCGTGGCCGACACGTCCTTCAGGGTGCGCTGGTCATAAACAACCGATCCCGCTTTGACCAAAACGGTGTCGGGCATGTAGCCCCCCACAGGATCGACGGAAGCCCCTGCCGTGGCATCGTCATCGCTCACAGACTGACCCAGCGTGCGCCAAGCATCCAGATCCAGGGTCGGCACGGTCACCTGCAGCGATACCCCCTTGGCGGGCATTGAGGGAGCAGCCACGACGCCGCCACCACTCCATTGCATCAGACTGATCGAGCCTCGAATCACCTTCGCATCCAGACCAGTCACATCCCGCCGCATATCCAGTTTGAACCACGGCGCCCCTTCGGCTCGCCCCGCAAATTGTGGGTTGGCGATGTCCACGATCACGGCATCGGTTTGCCCACGCAAATCGTCCAGCCGATAGGTGACCTTCAGTGGCCAGACGCTATCAGCCTCTTTGTTCAAAGGGGATGGCAGTGTGGTGGCGAGCCCTCGAAGGCTCGAACTGACCTCGACCACCGGCACGCCAGGCGGGGCATCAATCGAGGTGGCCTTGGGCGTGGACACCAGCACCGTGAAAGGCGACTGCCCGGTCATGCGCGTGGCCAGTTTGGCCAGAATGGGCCATTCGCGTGCCTGACGCAGCCCCTCGGCGGTCATCACCCCTTTGGCTACAAAGCGCGGGGCTCCGGTCGAATCTCTCTGCCCCTCAACCACCACGTCTTGCCCCCAGACCTTGGTGCGCGCCTTGACTGCCAGATTCGCCTCGGTGAATCCGATGTCACCCACCAACGAGTCAAAGGCCGGCACGGACGGTGACAACCGCAGGGCCGCCCGGTCCGAGTCTTTCAGGGTGACCTTGCCTTTGAGCGTCGTCTTGTCGGCATCATCCAAGGGGATATCCAGGGCCAGTTGCAAGCCGGCGCTGCCGGCCCCGGTCGCCGCAGACAAGACGTGGCCCGTCCACTGCCCGATCGGCGAGGCCGACAAATACTTCAGCGCATCGTCCAGCGGGCCCTGGCCTTGCCCCTGGATGACCAGGTGCGGATCGTGCCCCCCGAGGTCGTCAATGACGCCCGAGACCTGCTGCAGACCGAATGCCCCCGTGCCGGTTGAGCCCAAGCGGGCCTTGGCCCCCTCGATCCGCATCCGCTGCCCCTCGAAGATCAGGTCACCGTCCAGTTCAGAGAAAGCAGGCCAGTAAGGGTGGCCAGCGGGGTGATCGCCCGGAACATAGTCGAGCGTGACTTGTCGAACCGGCACATCCACCCGAAAGCGCCCGCCCACGTCATCCTTGAAAGGGAACCGGTTCAAATCCCCATTCACCAGGAAGTTCACCTTCTCCCCCTGACCTGCTTTGATCGCGTCACGAACGTAGTTCCGTGCGCTGGCTGGCAAGGCCAAAGGCAGGTAGCGCCAGACCCGGTTGGCCTGAGCTTTGAGCAAACGCCCCTTGAGATCGAGCACTCCCGGCAGGCGGGGCACATCAGGCGCATCGGGCCGCCCACCGGTATGCCAGTGCGCCTCCAGCTCGCCTTGGGCATCAGGGTTGGCAAACTCGGTTTGCTTGACAAACAGATCCACGTCAGGCCGCTGTGCGGGGTTGCTGGCTGGATGAATCTGCCAATTCACCACCGAATGCATGGACGACAGGGGAATACGCGGCTCTTCAAACACCTCGGGAAACTCGACCCAACCTTGGTCGACATCGAGCTCGGCGCGCCCACCGCCTTCATCAGCGCTGAAGCGCACCTTGGCCTGCGCCAAACCAGGCCATCCGGGTTCTTTGGATCCTGCCCATGACAGCCCCGCAAACCGGCCCTGCGTGCGATAGGTGCGAGGCGCGTCCAGCGGCCCCTCCCACTTCCATTCGAGATCGCTGCCGACTCCTTTGGGCGCCAGGTCAGCCAACACCGTGCGCAACTTGCCAGACAGCGGCAAGCGATCGGCCAGCTGGGCCAACAACGCCAGATCCAGGCGCTCGGCCTTGAACACCCCGCCCTGCGTCAGCTTCCAGACCGATTCGTCAAACTGCGACAAAGTCCAGGGCGCATGACGCCACTCCAGGCTGGCCGAGCTGGCAGGCCATACCACGCCCTCGGCGGTTTCGAACCGCAGCTTTTGATAGCTGACCGACGTCACCGACGCTTCATGGGTGACTGACACCCGCCCGGTCAAACTCTTGAATGCCAAAGGCACCAGATCTTTGGCCAGCCGAACGGACACATCCCGCACATCGGCATCCAGGCCCACGCCCTGCAGATCGCCCTTGTAAATGGACAACTCACCAGCCAACCGACCACGCCCACCATTGACCTCGATTGGCAAGGTGACATACCGACGCAGTTGCTGCACATCCACCCAGGGCAGATCCAGATTGACCGTTCCCGACCACGATGCCCATTGACTGGGTCGAGGGGCCACCCCGACCAGCTTGCGCCACCATGGGACAGACGCTCCTTCTGGGATCAGCACATCGCCTACCTGCCACAGTGGCTGGGTCATCGAGAACTTGATGATGCCGCGACGCCCAAATTCCTTCGGAGGTGTCGCCTCCAGCGTCAACTCATGCCAATGGCGCCCCAGACCGGGACGATTTCGCAGCGTCAGATTCACGTCCGACAACGCGATCGTCGGCTGGTCGCGCCATTCATCGGTCCATCGGATTTGGCCCTGGTTGATGCGAATGGACGACTGCGACAAGACCCAATCGGCCACCGAATCACCCCGCCCAGGTTTGCTGGCCATATCCAGCCGCAAACCGGCCACCCGGATCACCCCTTGACGGTCACGCCGCACATCCAACTCGGGCCCCTGCAGGGCCAGACGATCCAGACGCCATTCCTGATTCCACAGGGCCAGCGGCGAAAACGAGGCCAGGGAAACCTGCGCGGTCACTTGCGGCAAGCGCAACGCCACCTGCCGGCGGTCATCCAAAAGGCGAACCTCGTCGAGGACCAGAACCGGCCATCCTCCCTCTGCATGCCCGGTCACGCGCCCGATTTCAACCGGCACCCCCAACGCCCGCGAGGCTTGCTGAGACAAGTCCTCACGCCATTGGCCGATTCTTGGCAGAATTTCAAACAGCAGCACGCCCCAGGCCAGTGCCGCCAACAGCAGGATCGTTGCGCCCGCCCATGCCACGGGACGCCACCAACGCTTCCAGCCCTGGCGCATCCATTTGGGTAACCCTGCTTGTGTCAACTCAACTCAACCGTGTGTTCTGTGGATTCGTCGATGTCTGCCCCCGTGATCCACGCGCTTGCATTAGCATGGAAGCGGCGTCAGGACGATCGAGCAGCGATCACACCTGCACAGACCGACCAATAGGCCCGCGAGTTCCATGATCGATTTTCCTTCAGATGCATTGCGCACATCGGCGTCAGCCGAACATTCCCGCTATGTGCAACGCATCCGTCGGCGCTACGCCTCAGACATCGAATCCGCCATTTTGCCGTCAGACCGGGTTCCCCGCTCGGCAGAAATCGCCGCCGCTATCAATTCTTTACAAGATCGTGGACGAGCGCTGGGGGCCGCGCTGAGGGTCACACGGCAACTGGTGCTCGAACGCCTGGCCACCCTGGACGTCGAGGCCGGGGCCCCGCTGCTCGACATCACCGGCAGCATGACGGAGTTGGCCGAAGTGACCCTGGATCGCGCCCTGGCTGCCGCAGAAGCCGAGGCGGACACGCGCTTTGGCGCCCCACTCAATGCCGCTGGCGAACGCGTTGATCTGTGGATCGTTGGCATGGGCAAACTGGGTGGCCGGGAACTCAATGTCTCATCCGACATTGACCTGATCTACGTCTATGAGGACGACGGCATGACCACTGGCGTCGACGATGGACGCGGCGGCCTGACCGGGCAGATCACCGTTCACGAATACTTCTCTCACGTCGTCAAGCGCTTGTATGCCTTGATTGGCGACACCACCGAAGATGGTTTTGTTTTTCGGGTAGACCTCGCCTTGCGCCCGAATGGCAACTCCGGGCCGTCTGTCGTCAGCCTGGCGATGCTGGAAGAATATTTCCTGGTTCAAGGACGCGAATGGGAGCGATTCGCCTGGCTGAAAAGCCGCATCGTCGCCCCGGCCCGCGCGATGCCTGGCGGGGCCCATGCCCCTCGCTCACTGGCGTTGCGCGACATCGTCATGCCCTTCGTGTTTCGGCGTTACCTGGATTACGGTGTGTTCGAAGGGCTGCGGCAACTGCATCGCAAAATCCGCGATGAAGCCAATCGACGAGCGGCCGGTCGGCCTGAGCGCGCCAACGACGTCAAGTTGTCGCGCGGCGGCATCCGCGAAATCGAATTCACCGTTCAGTTGCTGCAAGTGGTGCGCGGAGGGCAGTTTCCTGAGATCCGCACACGGTCCACCCTCCGAGCCCTGCAGCGCCTTGCCGCCCGTGGGTTGATTCCAGCCGAAACGGCCGACCAACTGGCCCAGGCCTACGTGGCCCTGCGCCGCATCGAGCACCGCATTCAGTATCTGGATGACCAGCAAACCCACTTGCTGCCCACCGACGACAAGGACCTGGCCTGGATTGCCGCCAGCCTCGGCCTGCAAGGCCTGCCTGAGCGTGACAGCGATTGCCAAAGCGCCACCTGCCAATTGCTCGATCTGCTGTGCAGCATCCGGGAACTGGTGGCCACCGAATTCGACTCCTTGCTGCACGACGGACGAGCCCCCACATCGGGCGACGGCTGTAAAAATTGCGGCGGCCCGCCCCTGCCAGTCGACAGCGACGAGTTCATCGCCAAATTCCCCGAGCCGATCGCCAACAAGCTGCGCGAGTTTGTCGGGCAATCGCGGGTGGGCATGCTGAGTGACCCAGCCAAACTCCGCCTCGCCAAACTGATTGGGCGAGCCACCAAGGTGGCTTTGACACCTGCCAAAGAAGGATGCACCGACTGCCTGGGCCCCGATGCCGTGCTGCATTTCATCGATTGGCTCAATCCGCTGCTGCGGCGTGACAGCTACCTGTCTCTTTTGGCCGAGCGCCCGGAAGTCCTGACCCGCCTGCTGCGTTTGCTCGGCCTGGCCCGGTGGCCCATGCGTTACTTGATGCTTCACCCTGGTGTCATTGACGAATTGGCCGACCCCCGACTGATGGACGGTCGCTTCGATCCCCGCGCCTATCGCCAGGACCTGGAAGCGCGGCACCGCGCTTGGGAGCGCGCCGGACAAGCCAGTGAAGAAGCCTTGCTCGACACCCTGCGCCGCGCGCACCATGCCGAAGTTTTCCGCACCCTGGTTCGTGACGTCGAAGGCCTGATCACCGTCGAACAAGTGGCCGATGACCTATCGGCCCTCGCCGACGTCACACTCGAGGTGGCGCTTCGCTGGGCCTGGCATCACCTGCAACAACGCCCCGTTAAACAAGGCGCCTGGGCCGTAGGCCGAGACCCTCACTTCGCCATTATTGCCTACGGCAAGCTGGGTGGCAAAGAATTGGGATACGGCAGCGACCTGGATGTCGTCTTCGTCTACGACGACAGCCAGGATCGGCCGGATCCGAACGCGGGCCCCGACACCCCAACGGCGATCGACGCCTACATGCTGTTCGCGCGCAAACTCATCACTTGGCTGACCTTGCGCACCTCAGTTGGTGAGCTGTTTGACATCGACACGGCGTTGCGCCCCAACGGCAATTCGGGGCTGCTCGTCACCTCCTTCCATGCCTTTGACGACTATCAACGCCAACGTGGCAGCAACACGGCTTGGACCTGGGAGCACCAAGCCCTGACCCGCGCGCGCTGGTGTGCGGGCGAGCCGGCTCTGGCAGATCAGTTCGAGACAGTCCGCCGCGCCGTGCTGTCGTCCCCTCGCGACCCTGTTGCCTTGCGAGACGAGGTCGTCTTCATGCGGGAAAAAATGCGGCAGGCACAAGCTTGCCCCCCCGATCACTTCGACATCAAACACAGCACTGGCGGCATGATCGACGTCGAGTTCGCGGTGCAATACCTGATCCTGGCCCACAGCCAGCGTCACCCTGACATGATGGACAACCTAGGCAACATTGCTCTGCTCACTCGAGCCGAGCAGGCCGGCTTGCTGCCCTCTGGCGTCGGGCAAGCCGCCGGCAACGCCTACCGTACCTTGCGTCAACTTCAGCACCGCGCCCGCCTGAACGATGCGCCGACACAACTGCAGGGAGAGGCGCTGACCCAGATCAACCCTCATCGAGAGGCGGTCCTCACGCTCTGGCGCACGGTCTTTGAATCCCCAGCCCCTGCGGCATGACCTCATCCCCTTCAGGCATGGACCGTTGGGGCTTGGTGACCTGGCTGGCCTTGTGCCTGGCGCTGGGTCTTCCCGCGGCCCTGTTGCCCATTGTTGATTTGAACCAACCCGCGTCGGCCTGGCCCGATTGGGTTCAGCCATGGGTGCTGCATCCGCAATCCGGCTGGCATCAGCACTGGATGAGTTGGTGGACCACGGCTTGGCTACACGGCAGCCCCCCGCATCTGTGGCGAAACCTGGGTGGGCTTGCTTTGATCGGCGCTCTGGGTTGGATCGCGCAGGCTCGTCCCACTGCGACCATGGCATGGTTTCTCGCCTGGCCCCTGACTCAGGTCGGGATGCTGATGCGGCCCGAACTGACGTCCTACATCGGTTTGTCCGGCGTGTTGCATGCGGGGGCCGCAGTGCTGGCCCTGCAGCAAGTTGTGATCCCGAATGCCTCACACAGCGGCAGGCACCAACAGAACACGTGGCCTGGCTGGATCCTCCTGACTGCCTTGGTTTTTAAGGTTTTTATGGAAAACCCTTGGGGCGCCGTTTTGATTCTGTCATCCGCGTCAGCTATAAAGGTGGCCCCTTGGGCACATTTCAGTGGCTTGATGGCTGGACTGGCTTGTGGCGGCGTATTTTTCATGTGGGACAAATGCCGCCCCCCCAATTCAAGCGTCAGTAACCGATAGTCAGGGAACTTCGGAAAACCACTTCGAATCGAAATCAACGATCCAACCTTTCCAACACCAACATGCAAATCCGCCTGCAAGCTTTCTCTCGCCATCACTCCGTTCGCATGATGGCCCTGCTGCCCATCGTCCTGGCCTCCACCCTGGTTGCGGGCTGCGGAGACAAAGGCAAGTCGGATGGCAAAGCCAGTCAGGCCGCCGCCCGCGTCAATGGTGAGGAAATCACCGTCCACCAGATCAACCTGCTCCTGCAACGCCAAAACGGTCTCAAGCCCGAGCAAGTGGACGCTGCGCGCCGTCAAGCACTCGAAGGGTTGATCGACCAGCAGTTGGCTGTGGCCATGGCTGAAAAACAAAAACTGGACCGCGATCCGGAAGTGGTGCAACAACTTGACGCTATCCGTCGCAGCTTGCTGGCCCGCACCTACTTGGAGCGTGCCGCCGCCGCTGCCGTTGGCACGCCTTCGGCCGACGATGTGCGCAAGTACTTTGATTCCAAGCCTGCCCTCTTCTCACAACGCAAAATTTATGCGCTGCAAGAGTTCACCGTGGCGGCCAAGCCGGAAGATTCCAAGGCTTTGATTGCCAAGCTGGATGCCGCTCCCACCCCCCAGGCTTTTGTTGAGATCATCAAAAACAGCGGCCTGAAGGTCTCGGCCAACCAAGTCACGCAAGCCGCCGAAGGCCTGCCCATGGTGATCCTGGACAAGCTCAAGGACGTTCAGGACGGCAAAGCCATGTTCATCACGGGCAACGACGGCTTCAAGGCCCTGCTGGTCGTCCAGACCAAGCTGCAGCCCGTGTCGTTTGAGCAAGCCAAACCCGCCATCGAGCAATACCTGACTGCTGAACGCCGTCGCGAATTCGCGCAGAAGGAAATCAAGAACCTGCGCGCCTCGGCCAAGATCGAATACATCGGCCAGTTCGCCCAGCAAGCCGCGTCGACCCCTGCCGCTGCCAGCGCAGCCTCGGCATCCGAAGCCCCTGCTCCTGCCGCCTCAGCGGCCGTGGCACCTGCGGCCGAACCAGCCGCCAGCGGCCTGGATGCCAATTCGCTGAGCAAGGGATTGTCCGGACTCAAGTAAGTCCTGAACCACCCATCCGAGCGGGTTCAGGCGCTCGCAAAATGAACCCTAGCGGACTTTTTTACGGGGAAAGCGTTTCGTTTTCCCCGTACTTTATTGCACTGGGGAATCTTCCTTTTTTGACCATCTAAGAACACCGTCTGGAGTCAGTTGCATGAGCTTCGAACAGCTTTACCGGATCCTTCGGGCTCGTCGTCGCCTTGCACTGTCCTTGTACGCGGCCATCATCGCTGTGGCGGTGATCGTGACCTTGCTCCTGCCCAAGATGTACACGGCCAAGACCCAAGTCATGGTCGACCTCAAACCCGATCCCATTTCGGGTCTGACACAACTGGCCACGATGCAGCCCTCGGGTTACCTGTCTACCCAGGTCAATCTGGTCAAGAGTGATGCCGTGGCACGTCGCGTGGCCAAGGATCTTCACTTGGCCGACAACCCCCAAATGCGCGCCAAATGGGCCAAAGAAACCCACGAACGAGGCAATTTCGAAGACTGGATGGGCAAGACCTTGCTCAAAGGCCTGACCGTCTCCGTGGTGCGCGACTCCAGCATCATTGAAATCGAATACGAGTCGATTTCCCCCTCGTTTGCCGCAGCCCTGGCCAATGCCTTCGCCAACGCCTACATCGCCACCGTCGTCGACATGAGGGTATCGCCAGCCAAGTCGTACACCGACTACTTCGATGACCGGGCACGCCTGGCGCAGGAACGGGCACAAGAGGCTCAAAACCGCCTGGTGGCCGCGCAAAAGGAAAAGGGCGTGGTGGCCTCCGATGAGCGGCTGGACATCGAAACCCAGCGTCTGGCAGAGCTGGCGAGCCAGCTCAACACCATCAATGCGTTGCGAGACGAGGCCTCCAGCCGCAGCACGCTGGCCAATGCCAATCCTGAGAAGGTTCAAAACGTGGTGATGAACCCGGTGGTGGCCGGGTTGACGTCGGACTTGGCCAAAGAAGAAGCCCGGCTGCAGCAATTGCTCGAACGCTATGGCGATAAGCACCCTCAGGTGCTGGAACAGCGCTCCACCATTGCGACACTCAAAGACAAGATCAGGGCTGAGTCCAATCGAGTCATTTCCAGCGTGTCAGTTGACACCAAGATCGCCGATGCGCGTGTGCAGCAGGCACAAGCCGCCTACGACGCGCAACGTCAACGCGTGATGAAACTCAAGGATGCACGCGCCGAACTGGCCATGTTGGAAAAGGAAGCCGACAGTGCCGAACGCATCTACGAGGCCATCCAACTCAAGCAAAGCCAATCCAGCCTCGAAAGCAACTCCACCCAAAGTGCCATGACGGTGCTCGCTCCGGCTGTCGAGCCGCCCACCCACTCTTCTCCCAAGATGTGGGTCAGCCTCATCCTGGGTATTGGCTTGGGCGGCATCGCCACATTGCTTGCAACCCTCGCCGCAGAATTGATGGATCGCCGTATCCGCACTTCGGTCGATCTGATCCAGTCTCTGGAAATCCCGGTGATCGGCATTTTGCCCAGTCCCCACGCCAAGCGCAGCAAGTTCAAGTTTCTGCAACGCCATATCTACGGACAGTTGCTCCCCTCAGCCAATCAGCTCCAATGAGCGCTTTGATCGTATGAACGCATTCAGCTCGCCCAAATACCTGGAGCCCAACTCGGCCAACTCTGCCTACTCCGATACGGTGATGGGGCAAGGCCAGGTTGGCTTGCCGATCGGCAAGATCATGGGGCAGGCCAACAACCTGTCGCCGGATCAGATCGAGCGAATCCTGTCGCATCAAAAAGAATACGGCGGTCGATTTGGTGAAGTCGCCGTGTCCTTGGGGATGTCCAGCAGCGACGACGTGCTGTGGGCACTGTCGCAGCAGTTCCATTACCCCTATTCACAAGACAGCACCGAATCCCTGCACCCCGATCTGGTGATGGCCCGCCAGCCGTTCTCGGATCAAGCCGAAGCCTTTCGGACGATGCGCAGCCATCTCATCATGAAGATGTACAGCGATCCCGCAGCACCGCGTCAGGCACTGGCCATCCTCAGCCCCGACAATGGTGATGGCAAAAGCTTCTTTGCCGCCAATCTGGCGGTGGCGTTTTCTCAGCTGTCCGGCCGAACCTTGCTGATTGACGCCGACATGCGTGCGCCGCGCCAACACGAAATCTTTGACCTGCAAGACAACGGCCTGGGCCTGTCGTCGATCCTGAGCGGCCGCGCCACCAGCCGCGCCATCCACGCCGCCCCGCAACTGCCCAATCTGTATGTGCTGCCAGTTGGCGTGCTGCCACCGAACCCGTTGGAGTTGGTCGAGCGCCCAGCCTTTGGCCTGATGCTGCGCACCCTGCTGACGAAGTTCGATCGCATCATCGTCGACACGCCGGCCGCCTCGCGCGGCGCGGATGGTGCCGTGATCGCCTCCAAGTGCGGCGCGGCCGCCTTGCTGGCGCGACAAGATCGCAGCCGCCTGACCGCCATGCAGAACATCGTCAACACCGTTAGCATGGGGCGCACCCGCATCGTGGGCGCGATTCTCAACCAGTTCTGATCAGGGTCAAGTGGGGCTAAGCCACTGACTGAACACATGCGCCACATTGGCCGCCGTTTCAGCCCAACGATACCTAGCGGCAATCTTGGGTGCGTCACACTCCATGCGCCGCTTGGCCTCGGCAAACTCAGCCGACAAGCAGCTTTGCAGAGCGTGAGCCAAGGCGAGTGGCTGCTCAGGGTTCACGTAAATGGCATGGCCTTGGGTGGTCTCTCGCAAGACCGGAATGTCCGAGCAGATCGACAAGGTGCCTTGCTGCATGGCCTCCAGGGGCGGATAACCAAACCCCTCGATCAACGACAAAAACACGAACAGTTCCGCCCCCGCGTACAGGCTGGCCAATTGGGGCCGAGATAGGCCCTTGACGAAGGTCACCCCTTCAGGGGCGACCCCATCCAATCCCACCACCACCAAGGGCAGCGGATGCACTGTTTGCTGGCGATAAAGGCGGTAGCCCTCCAGCAAGCCGGCGGCGTTTTTGTGCGGCAAGGGCGTCGCCATGGCCAGGATATAGGGCTCAGAACGAGCCCCTGCATCGGCGGAAGCCGCCTCGCTCAAACCATTGTGAACCACGGTCATTGGTCCCTGGCGACCACTCCAATGCCGGATGTCTTGTGCCGTGGCCTCTGAAATGGCAATCACTTGATCGGCAAAGCGGCAGCTTCGCAGCAAGCCACCGTTGACCAGCGCACGCTCCAGAAGGCTGAACTGTTGGGGATGATGCTGGGCATACCACAGTGGGATCAGATCATGCACCACCACACAGGTGCGCAGCCCCCACGATGGCCCCCACCAACCTGGCATGAACCCTTTGGGCGAGAAATAGGCCGAGCAGCCATGTTGTCGCGCCATCCACTTGGCGCCCCAGCGTAACCACCACTGGCGCCGCAGCATGCCGGGGTGGCGCGCCTGCATGCGCACTAAGTGAATCGACGCTCCTGCAGCCGCTTGCAGATCTGCCATGTTCTCGCCATGGCAAGCCACCACCAACTCCATGCCGCGCGGCAAACAGTCCTTGAGGGCGCGCAACAAACCGACGGCGTACACATAAATGCCGATGCTCTTGCCTGACGAAGGTGAGAGCTCGAACATGTCGAACAACACCCTCACCGGGGCCTCGCTTTGCGGCAGCGTCATGGGCTGCCCCCCAACTGGTGCGGCCCCACATCTGCGGTCGGCCGGGTCGAGCTGAGCTCAGCCCAGGCAGACCCCACCACGAGGCCGTCGGCCGGTGGTCGGCCCCGCGACTGCACCACCAACGCCGTCAGGGGGGCGGTGGTCAGACTCTGTTGAGCCAGATAAGTGGCCCAGGCCGATGGCATCGGCTTGTTCACCCACCAAGACTGGCGATCTTGATCGGCACGTTCAGACCAGGCCCGCAAGCCATAGTTGGGCTCGTTGGTGGGCGAGGGAAAGCCCACACTGAACCGAGATGCCGCGCCGTCTCCCCAGAAGACATTGCGATCCGAACTGGCCGACGCGCCGGCAGGCAAGGTCACGGCACCCTCGTGGTTGTAGGCGATGACATTGCCTTCGACGACGTTACCGTCCGCAGCAAACCGTTTGCCCTTCTCATCGGCTCGGTCTCGGTCCCAGATCGACACAATCCCCTCCAGACCATTGCCCAGCACCAGGTTATGAAGCACCCGGGTGTGGTCCGAGCTCGACAAATAAATGCCACGCTGGCCATTGCCGATGACGAGGTTGTCCTGAATCAGGCCCGCCGAACTGACTTCGTAATGGATCCCGAAGCCGGTGTTGTAGGCCGACACATTGCGCGCCACCTCGATGCGGGCGTTCTTCCAATCCAGCCAGATGCCATCGCCCTGGTTGCGCAAGGCCTGGCAATCCACCACCTGCGAATCGAGCAACCCGGCGTCTTGTTCGCCGATGAACTTGAAGCCGCCAGCCTCCCACCATTTATTGAAGCCACGCCAGTTGTTTTCGCTGGCCACCACGCGCTCGAAGCGATTGAAGCGCCCCCGAGCTGTCACGCCCAATTGGCCGTTGTGGGTGGCTTGGGCGTCCTGCACCAGGTTGTGGTCGCCGCCTACCTGAATCCCGGCCAGATCATTCCAGTTGGCCGCCACACGGCGCAAAACCACGTTGTCGCCCCACACCACCAAGGCGCCCCCGCGCCCCGTGACCGAGGTGTTGGCATGCTCCACACTCAGGTCTTCGATCTCGACATGGCTGACATCGCTGGCAAACAAGCCGTGCGGCCGCTGCGACACCTCGACTGTCGCCCCATCAAGATCCTTATGGGTACGCACATACAAGCGTCGGGCTTGGACATCAAAGTAGAACGACTCATACGGCATTTGGTCGATCGACCGTATCGCCCGCCGGCCCGGCCAGATCCCGCCGTCTTTCGCATGCAAACGCTGGTAGGGGCTGTCCGCATCTAAGGGGTAACCGTCGAAAACCGTTCCCCCCATTTGCTGCAAAGGCTGGCCATCGACGAAGACCAGGCTGGGCTCGATCAGCAGCGGGTGCATGAACACGTCGTGATCTTGATGGGTCCAGTCTTTGATCACATCCGAGCCCGTGAACACCACGCGCCCATGCGCTGCATCGCCACGAATGATGATCGGGGCATCGCGGGTACCCTGCAGATGACGCAAAGTCAGTGTGCTTCGGTAAACCCCCGACTGCAGCAGCAGGACATCGCCCGGCGCCAAACGCCTGATCTGGGCGGAGAAGTCGTCAGGGCCAGCAGACCAAATGCGCGCCCAGGCTGAATTAAAGCCCGCGCACAGGCCCACTACCACCCATGCGATCAGTCGCACCCTCATGTCTGTCGCGCCAGCGCCAGTTGGCACAAGCGATTCGATGCGAGCAAACACCCAAACTGCATCCACGTCGACATGGCCAGATTGGGCAGGTTGTAGATCGGGTTGAACGTACAGACCAAAACCCCGGCCACCGACATCACCCAGAAAACATGGGCCACCATGGCATCTTTCCAGGGCAACTCACGACACCGCACGCTGACACGTGACAGGCCCATCCAGAACACCGGCAAGATGCCAGCCAGCCACAAGCCAAAGCCAATCAAGCCGCCATTGGCCAGCATGTCCAAGGGGTCGCTGTGGGTGGGCAGGTTTTGGGTCGCCGCCGCCACCTCAAACAAGCCAAACAAATGCACCGCCTCTTGAGTAAAGCCAACACCCCAGATTGGAGAAGACAGGAACTTCTCCCATGCTAGCTGGTAAGTGTGAAGCCGATACTCTGGATTACCGCTCGGCAACTCGTTCTTGAACTTCCAATAGACTAGAGCGAGGGCCGCGATCACGACCGTGACAAGCACAATGGCGCCCAGCACAGCCATCAGCCGAATGAATCCATCTTTTTGCTGTCTCAAATAAAACCAAAGCCGCAAACCGAACATGTAGCTCAACGACAGAATGGCCATCATGTATGCGGTATTTTTAGCTGCCGCAGCCGCCACCACTGCGATCAAGGCCGCGCCGAACCATATTCCCCATCGGTACGGCACCCCATAGAAAAACATCGCTAGTACCGGCAGCACAAGGTGCTCACGATTGTGAAACGCTTCCAGTTGACGGAACTCGATCAATTGAATCAGGGCCGCCACACTAGCCCACGCCAAAAACAGATACACCACCGCACGCAACAATTTCATCGGCGCGGCACTGTTGACCACATACCAATACATCAGCGGCGCCATCAACACGTAGGTGCCAAAGGTCAAGAAGGTTTCATCGATGTGCGACACGAACCGCGCATAGGCACTGCCTGCGATGACGAACAACGAAAACAGCACCAACCAGCGGGTTTCCCAGATCACCTGTGTGGCTGGCAGATACTTGCGCTTGTCTCTGAACATCAAGCGGGCCACCACGATGAACAGAAAGTTCGTCACCAGCAACACCGAAGGCACCCGCTTGATCACCGGAATGCTGTCCAAGGCCACCCGAAACGGGTCCAAAGCCCAGAACAACAGCAAAAAGAAGCTGGTCAGAAAAAAATAGTCGGTCATCTGCAGCGTCGGGCTCTCGCGCACCACGCTGGTCATCAGGGGTTGTCGGTGGATATCGCTGTAGCGGCTCATGAACGGGTCGTCCTCATCCAATCCGATACTGGTCAAGCGCCTTCACAAAGTCGGCCGGAGGCTGGGCTCCGTAGCCCCCATGGCTCAGCTTGACTGCGATGCGGCTCGCGCGCGCCAGCCACTTCAAGGGCTTCTGCGGCCAATTGGCAAGACCGGGCATTTCGCGCTCGATCAAGCGCCGATCCTCTTTCCGCCCAGCCGGTTGCAAAGCGCGCGTCTTTTGCTCGGGATAGTCGCGCATGCACGCCAGGTATTCGTCCAGATAGTGCGGTTGGGCATGTTGAGCGAATCGCAGCCACAGATCGGAATCCATCGCCAGGTTCAGGCTTTCATCCAAGCCCCCTACCTTCTCAAACAGTGAGCGTCGCCAGAACGTGGCAGGCTGCGCCACATAGTTGTGATCAAACAAGAAGATGAACTTGTTCCAGGGCATCTCTTTTTTGGGCCGGATGAATTGGCCCTGTGCGTCAATCCAAAACGCATTGCCATAGACAAAATCGACCTCAGGATGCGCCTCAAAAAAACGCGCCACTCGCTGCAAGGCGCCGGGCAGCAGCAAATCGTCCGAACACAACCAGCCCAGGATGTCTCCCGTGGCCCGTTCGAAGCCCTTTGACAAAGCGTGCGTCTGCCCGCGATCCTTTTCAGAGACCCAATAACTCAAGCGTGAAGAGTGAGATTCGATCACCTGCACCGACTGGTCTTTCGAGCCGCCATCGATCACGATGTATTCCAGATTCGGATAGCCCTGATCCAGCACCGAACGCATGGTGGCATCCAGAAAACGCCCCTGCTGATATGAACACGTGACAATGGAAAACTTCAAACTCGACATGACACCCTGCTTGGATAGGATTAACTTTTCAAGGCGCGGTTCACCTGAATGCCCTGCATCAGGGTTGGCAATAGCAAACCAATCGCAGAAATGGCCACGGCCCCCCACAGGCCTTCATGGCTGGCCAGCCAAGGCCCCGCAGCCAAACACAGGCACATAGCCAGCAAGTTAGACGTGAACATCACCCGCGACACACCCAGGATCTGTGCCCCCGCCGCAAACACCAAAGCCAACAAGGCCAGCAGATTGACCGCAGCCAGAGTCGGCAAAATGGCCCCCGCCTGCGGGTACTTGCCCGAAAAAATCAGCGCCACGGCCCAGCCTCCCAGCCACCACACGGCCAACCATCCAACTGCAGACATCACCAAGACCCCCGCCCCCACCCGCCACAGATAGCGGCGCAACGCAAGCTTGCCATCGGCCGCCAAGATCGCCGCCGCGCGGGTCGGCAAATAGTTCCCCATCGTCAGCCGGATCACGTTCAAGCCATTCATCAGGGTGTTGGCAGCATAAAACGCCGCGACTGCATCAGGTGCTGCAAAGATCGACAACTGAAACGGGATCAACTGCGTGGCCCCGATCCAGACCAATTGGCTCAACACCACCCACTTGGCGAAGTCCCAGTGGCCTGCCAATTCGGCGCCTGCTGCAGGTGTCGCATCGGCCACGGGCTGCGTGTGTTCACGGCGAATGCCAAAGTACATCCAGGTTGTGGCCAGCCCCAGCGGCACTGACATCCACCACAACACGGTGTCGATGCTCAAGGTGTCGGTCTGCCACGCACACAACAAGGCCAGCAACTGCCCACCATATCCGAGCACATCACCTGGCAGGGCCCGAACGATCTGGCCATCGGTGTAATGAAAACGACGAACGATTTCCTGCAGGCAATACAAGGTCACGTAAAGCATGCCGCCGACCACCAACGCCCACCGCGGAAAGAACCATGCTCCAACTAAAGCCAAGACAGCGCAGGTGACGGGCAACACCACCCACTGAGCGCGCATCATGTTCTGGAAGCGCCCCCAGCGGCGCGCCACAGATTCCTGGACCCCCAGGATGTTGAACGGCTGCGCAATCAAGGCGCGATGGACGGTGAACAGCCCAAAGACGGAGGTCACGGCCAGCGAATACGCCGCCAGCCCTTCCGCATGCAAAGAGCGAGCAATCAGAACCCCAGACAGGAAATTGCTCGCCGACACCACCGCCTGGTCCAGCAAGGCCCAGACCGCTGGGCCCAGACGGCGCCCGTTCACTCGTGGTGGTCGTAGGCCTGGAAGCCCGCCAGTTTGACCAGACTGTCGCGCTTGGCCGCCGTGTAGTCACTCAACACCATTTCTTTGACCAGCTCGGCCAGAGAAATCTTCGGCGACCAGCCCAGCTTCTCTTTGGCCTTGGTGGCGTCGCCCAGCAAGGTCTCGACCTCGGTGGGGCGGTAGTAGCGCGGGTCCACCCGCACGATCACGTCGCCCGGCTTGCACTTGGCCTTGGTCTCGCCGTTGACTGCTTCCACCTTCACCACGCGGGCGATCTCGGCCTCGGCCTCGCCCTCAAAGGCCAGCGTGATGCCCAGCTCGCGTGCCGCGAACTCGACAAACTGCCGCACGCTGTACTGCACGCCCGTGGCAATCACAAAGTCTTCAGCCTTGTCTTGCTGCAGCATCAGCCACTGCATCTCGACGTAATCCTTGGCGTGTCCCCAGTCACGCAGCGCGCTCATGTTGCCCAGGTACAGGCAATCTTGCAGGCCCAAGGCAATGCGGGCAATCGCTCGCGTGATCTTGCGGGTCACGAAGGTTTCGCCGCGCACCGGGCTTTCGTGGTTGAACAGCACGCCGTTACAGGCATACATCCCATAGGCCTCACGGTAGTTCACCGTGATCCAGTAGGCGTACATCTTGGCCACGGCATAAGGGCTGCGTGGGTAGAACGGGGTCGTTTCTTTTTGCGGGATCTCTTGCACCAGGCCGTACAGCTCGGAGGTCGAGGCCTGATAGAACTTGGTCTTTTT
>JAGWLR010000142.1 GCA_028864885.1 Burkholderiales bacterium
CGGTGCAACTGGAACAAGATGCCCCGGCCCGCAGGCGTCACGAACAAAGCCAGCTGCTTTTGCAGCCCGTGCCAGACCAACTGCACCGGCTCGTGCTTGCCCCGGTAATCGAGCTGGAACCACGAGCCAATGTGCAGCTCACGCGCCCAACCCATCATGGCCGGGGTCGGCATGGTGCCCCCCTCCGCGACAATTTCGAGGTCGTCGCTTTCATGGCCAGACAGATCGCGCAGGGTCTGCTCGTCCAATTCCATGTCGGCGATGTTGGGCAGGATTTCATCCAGGGCATCCAGCCGCTCAGTCACCGCCTGCAAATGAGCCGACGAAATCGCCGCTGACCGTGCCGAGAACGCTGCCGCCAGTGCCGCGTTCAACGAGTGGATGTGTTCATCCTGCTTGTCCTGCGCCAGGCCCGCGCGGGCCATCCCTTCGCGCACGGTTTTCAGCAAGGGCGGCAAGCGTCGCAACACGTCGGCCCGTTCTTCGCGCGAGGTCTTGGCGCTGGCCGACCAGATCAGATCGGCCGCCGCCCGCTTGAGCGCGCGGGTTTCGTCGCTTGATGGCCCGGTCTGCACCGCGCTGTGCGCCAACACATCGGCCCAGACGCGGAACAGAAACTCACGCACCCCTTCGTGAACGGGCACCGTTTCGAGCATCTTGCGCATCTCGATCGTGTACTGAATGGCCCAGGTTTCGCGTTGCTCCACCTGCTGCGCAAGCGACACGCCTTTGCGGCTGGCCTCGTTCTCGTCCCGGAAATACCGCTCAAGGAATTTCTCGAACTCGGTCAGCACGGTCTGAAAAACACGGCGCCCGGTATCGGGATACGCTTCGACCACTTGCACGATCCGGCGGATCTCCTTGTAGAGCGCATCCTCGTGGCCCTCTTCGCCAGAGGCGAAGCCCATCACGCAAGCCCCCATGCGGTCGATCAAGGCCCGGGCGGGGTGGTTGAGCGTGGCGAAAAAATCAGGCTCGCTGACCGCCACCCGCAGAACGGGCATCTGCAGCCGTGCAAACCAGACCCGAATGGACGCGGGCAAACGCTCTTCCATCAAGATGCTCTGAAACAGCAAGGCCACGACCTCTATCGTGGCGCGCTCGACAGGCGTCGACGCCGCTTTTTTCAGGGCTTGACGACTGTTCTGCAGATCTTGAACCAGGGCCGCCGGCGACGACGCCACCCCGACCGCATCCGAGCGGGTGTGCGTTTGAACCAAGCGTTGCGCATCGGAGATCGCCTGCCCCAGCGCGGGGCTGACATGCACGGCCACGCCTGCGCCCACCACCGCGGTTGGATCAAAATCGGGCACCTGGCGCGCCACCACCTGATTGAGCTTGCTCATGGCCACTTGGGCCTGCGCCACGGCACGCGGCGAGAACCCCTGCGCCTGGGTCATCAAGCGTGTTTCTTCGTAGGGCTGCCCCAGGGGTTGCAAACCGCTGTTGCCTGAGGGGCGGGTGACGCCCCCCACCACCTGCCCCATGCCCTGATCAGGCGGGGCGACGGCGGCGGAAGGCCGCGCCGGCTGCAGGATGGGGCCGCCACTCTTGGCACGCCTAATGAAGGGACGTAAATCAACTTCCGGGCACACACCGTTGTCCAGCAAGAGCCGGTTGGCTTCGTGATAGGCCTCTTGTGCCCAGTGGGAAGCTTCGGTGTGCAACACGTTTTGCAAGGTGCCCCAGTGCGCCGCAGCCAAGCCTGCGGCCACCCAGCTGTCCATCGCCCAGCGCGCCACCATCTGGGGGCGCAACACATCGCCGGCAGCCTCGGTGGTGTCGCCCGTTGCTGCGGTGCCACTGACCACTTGCAGCCGAGAGCTCAAGTCGGTGTATTCAGAGCCAGCCAGATCCGAGATCGCTTGCGCCATGCTGGACACCAGCAATCCGCGCTCAACGGCACTGTCGTCTACCAGCGTCAATTGCCCAACCGGGCCCCAGGTCGACGATCCCTCGATGCGCGAATCCAACGGTCGACCCGAGCGCAGCATCTGAAGTGCATCGTTGATGCGTTGCTCCAGGCCCAACTGCCACGCCGACAGCGCCGGCGCCAGATCCAGAACCAGATCACGCCGCTTGGCATTCAGCGCGGGCTCACCCGCCTGAGACGCCAGCCGCCGCGCCCCTTCGGAACACGAATGGACAAAGCCGGCCGTCCCTCGCATCAGGGCATCAAGGTAACTGGAGCGGGCCAGTGAGGCCAGCGCACGGTTCGGACCAGGCGTCATGAAACTCGCGACGAAGGCGGGCACCTCTTGCGAGTTCCCGCCTGTGATTGATTCATTTGGCTACCACTCTACACCACGGCGCCAGCATGGGGGTCGTTCGGGTCAATGTCTTTTTTAGTGGGTTTCGCCAAGTCTTCCCGTGTCACCCCCAACCACATCGCAATCGCGGCCGCCACGAACACCGAAGAATAAATCCCGAACAGGATGCCAATGGTCAGGGCCAAAGCGAAGTAATGCAGCGTAGGGCCACCAAAGATCAACATGGACAGCACCATCATTTCGGTACAGCCGTGGGTGATGATCGTGCGGCTCATGGTGCTGGTAATGGCATGGTCGATCACCTCGCGGGTGCTGAGCTTGCGGTATTTGCGGAACGCCTCGCGGATCCGGTCAAAGATCACGACCGATTCATTCACCGAGTAGCCCAACACCGCCAGCACAGCGGCCAGCACGGACAACGAAAACTCCCACTGGAAGAAGGCAAAAAAGCCCAGGATGATGACCACGTCGTGCAAGTTGGCCACGATGGCCGCCACCGAAAATTTCCACTCGAACCGGAAGGCCAGATACAGCATGATGCCGACCACCGTCATGGCCAGGGCTTTCAAACCATCGCGCGCCAGTTCATCTCCCACCTGCGGGCCCACGAACTCGCTGCGCTGCAAGGTCACCGGGCTGACGGCGCCGGCCTGGCACACCTGAATCGGCCCCTTGTCGGTGTCCTTGACCTGAATCTGGCCACTTTCTGCCTGGCACAGAGACCCATACACCTTGGCCACCAACTCGGACTGCTTCATGCCTCGACGCAGGGGAATGCGGATCAGCACATCGCGCGAGGTGCCGAAGTTCTGCACCTGGACCTCACCCAGCCCGAGTGATTCGACTGCGGTGCGGGCCTTGTTGAGGTCGGCACTCTGGGCGTACTGCACCTCGATCAGGGAGCCGCCCGTGAACTCGATGGACAGGTGCAGCCCCCGGGTGAACAGGAAGAACACCGCCGCAGCAAAGGTCAAGAAGGAAATCGCGTTGAACACCAACGCATGGCGCATGAACGGAATGTCACGCTTGATTCGGAAAAATTCCATGCCTTACTCCTGGGGTTTCCAGACCTGACCGATGGCCACGGACTTGAGTTTCTTTTGACGGCCATACCAGAGGTTGACCAGCCCACGCGAGAAGAATACGGCCGAGAACATCGAGGTCAGGATGCCCAGGCAGTGCACCACGGCAAAACCGCGCACCGGACCCGAGCCAAACGCCAGCAAAGCCACCCCCGCGATCAGCGTGGTGACGTTGGAGTCCAGAATCGTGGCCCAGGCGTGTTCATACCCGGCGTGAATGGCCGACTGCGGGGCGGATCCGTTGCGCAACTCTTCGCGCACGCGTTCGTTGATCAGCACGTTCGAGTCAATGGCCATGCCCAAGGTCAGTGCAATCGCCGCGATGCCTGGCAGCGTCAGCGTGGCCTGCAACATCGACAACACCGCCACCAGCAACAACAGGTTCACCGACAGCGCCAGGGTCGAGAAGACCCCGAACAGCATGTAGTAAATGACCATGAAGACTGCAATCGCAGCGAAGCCATAGACCAGGCTGTGGAAGCCCTGCGCGATGTTTTCTGCGCCCAGACTGGGGCCGACCGTGCGCTCTTCGATGATCTCCATCGGCGCGGCCAGCGAACCGGCGCGTAACAGCAGCGCAGTGTCAGCGGCTTCTTCGGTGGTCATGCGACCAGAGATCTGCACACGCCCGCCTCCGATCTCTCCACGGATGACCGGCGCCGTGACCACTTCACCCTTGCCCTTTTCAAACAGCAGAATGGCCATGCGCTTGCCCACGTTGTCGCGGGTGACATCGCGGAAGATGCGCGAACCGCGCGCATCCAGGGTCAGGTGGACCGCCGGCTCATGGTTTTCATCAAAACCAGGCTGGGCATCGGTCAGGTTGTCACCGGTGAGGATCACTTGCCGCTTGACGATGATGGGCAAGCCACCCCGCTCTTGATAGCGTTCCATGCCGAATGGCACGGGGCCACCCTTCATCGCTTCGATGGCCTCGGCGCTGTCGTCCACCATGCGCACCTCCAGGGTGGCGGTGCGCCCGATGATGTCCTTGGCTTTGGCGGTATCTTGCACGCCAGGCAATTGCACCACGACGCGATCCAACCCTTGCTGCTGAATGACCGGCTCAGCCACGCCCAGCTCATTGATCCGGTTGTGCAGGGTGGTGATGTTCTGCTTGAGCGCCTGCTCCTGGATGTTCCGGGCGGCCAGGGGCTTCAGCGTACCCGTCAAGGTCACGTCCCCAGACGAGGCATCGGTGCCATCGGTCCACTGCAAATCGGCAATCGAATCCTGAATCAGGGCACGCGCCGCCTGCCGCACGGTGTCATCACGGAAGCGGATGATGATCTGATCCCCGTCATGACGGATGCCACTGTGGCGCACATCCTTGTCTCGCAACAAAGTCCGGATGTCGCCCGTGAGGCTTTCCAGCTTTTGGGTCAGAGCCGCTTTCATGTCGACCTGCATCAGGAAGTGCAC
>JAGWLR010000143.1 GCA_028864885.1 Burkholderiales bacterium
TCCACTGCAAATCGGCAATCGAATCCTGAATCAGGGCACGCGCCGCCTGCCGCACGGTGTCATCACGGAAGCGGATGATGATCTGATCCCCATCATGACGGATGCCACTGTGGCGCACGTCCTTGTCACGCAACAAAGTCCGGATGTCGCCCGTGAGGCTTTCCAGCTTTTGGGTCAGAGCCGCTTTCATGTCGACCTGCATCAGGAAGTGCACGCCACCGCGCAAATCCAGGCCCAGGTACATGGGCTCGGCATGCAGGGCGCGCAACCATTGCGGCGAGCGCGACAACAGGTTGAGCGCAACGATGTACTGCGGATCAGTGGGATCCGGGTTGAAGGCTTTGCTGATCGCATCACGCGCTTTCATCTGCGTGTCGGTGTCGACAAACCGAGCCTTGATGGAGTTGCCATCGAACTCGACAAAGTCGGCCTTGATACCGGCCTGCTTCAGCGCCGCTTCGACCTGCGGCACAGCGTCAGAGGTCAGCTTGACCGTGGCCTTGCCACTGGACAGCTGAACAGCCGGCGCCTCGCCGAAGAAATTAGGCAAGGTGTAGATCAGGCCGATGAACATGGCAAAGGCGATGATCAGATACTTCCACCAGGGATAGCGGTTCATGTTCGAGATCCTTCAGAACCCGTGATGCGAGCGCGCCGAGGGCCGCTTACTTGCTGTAGCTGCCCTTGGGCAGAACCTGAATGATGGCCACGCGCTGAACCTGCAGTTCGACGTTGTTGGCCACTTCGACGTTGACGAAGGTCTCGCCCATCTTGGTGATCTTGCCGATCACGCCGCCTTGGGTCACCACTTCATCGCCCTTAGCCAGCGCATCGAGCATGGCCTTGGTTTCCTTCTGGCGCTTCATCTGAGGACGGATCATCAGGAAGTACAGGGCCACGAACATCAGGATCAAGGGCAGAAACTGGGCGATCCCAGCACCGGCACCTGCGGCAGGCGCAGCAGCGGATTGGGCAAAAGCGTCAGAAATAAACACGGTCTTTTCCTTCAAACAAAGGGCCGATGTCCCTCACGGGCACACCGGCCAGAACGGCCATGATTGTATGCGGGGGGCGTGACAGCTTCAGGCAGGGCTTGTGCCCAATTTGCGCCGGCGCGTCACAACACGTATTTCACCAGGGGATGACCAGACAGCCCGCGGTAAATGTTGTCCAACTGCTCGCGACTGGTCGCGGTGACGGTCACCGTCAGGCCGAGGTAGTTGCCACTGCTGCTGGGGCGACGCTCCAGGGTCGCATGATCGAACGAGGGATCGTGCTCAACCACGATGGCCACCACGGCTTCGACAAACGCATCGACATGCGCCCCCATGACCTTGATCGGGAACGCGCAGGGGTACTGAATCAGCGATTCTTCAGGCGGGATGGGGGGATTGACGGGTTGGTTCATGTGCGTGCTTCCATCATTTCAGGCCCAGGCGAATGGCATCCCAGGCGCGGCCCAGCCAGCCAGCACTGGGCACAGCCTGCAGCGTCGTCAGGGGCAGATCCTGCCAGGGCTGTCCGGCCAAGGTGATTTTCAAGGTGGCCACGTGCTGGCCTTGGATCAAGGGGGCCAGCAAGGGGTCCTGCCGGGTGATCGATGTCTTCAGGATCTTGCCCTGCCCTTTGGGCACGACCACCATGATCGGCGTGGTCCGCCCCAGGGCGACCTGCGAAGCCTGGCCCTTCCAGACCGGGGCGGTGGCCACGGTTTGACCGGCGTCGAACAATTTGACCACGTCGAACCCGACTTGCCCCCAGTTCAGCAACTTCTGGCTCTCGCTGGCGCGCGACTCGGGCGAGGTGGCGCCGATCACCACGCTGACCAAACGGCGCGGCGCGCCCGCCACCTGACGCGAGGAAGTGGCCACCAGACCATAGCCGGCAGAATCGGTATAGCTCGTCAACAGCCCGTCCACCGTCGGATCGCGCCACAGCAGCAGGTTGCGATTGGCCTGCTTGACGCCATTGACTGTGAAGTCTTTGATGCTGGCATCCATCAACACTTTGGGGTAGTCGAGGATCAGCCGCGCCGCGATGAGAGACAACTCGCGGGCCGTACTGACCTGCCCCGGTGCGCTCAACCCTTCTGGATTACGGAAGTGCGTGGTCGTCAAGCCAAATAATTGAGCCTGCCGGTTCATTTGGTCCACAAAGGCTTCGACGCTACCGGCCACTCCCTCGGCCAGGGCGATGGTGGCGTCGTTGCCGTTTTGCACCAGCATGCCCTTGAGCAAGTCCGCCACGGTGACACGGTCATGCAAGGCGAAGAAGCTGCGGCTGCCTGCCGTCATCCCGGTGCGCCAGGCCCGATCTGATACCAGCAACTGCTGGTTCAGCTGGAGCTTGCCCCCATCCAGAGCCTGGAACACCAGGTAGGCCGTCATCAACTTGGTCAAGGACGCGGGTTCGATTTTCTGGTCGGCATTGCGAGCCGCCAGCGTCTGCCGCGAGGCCAGATCCTGCAAGATGAAGGCGCGCGCAGCGACTTCCGGGGGGGCAGGCATGCCAGCGGGCGGTGGCGCAAAAGCCACCGGAGTGGACACCGCCGACCACACCGGCCGAGTCAATGCCGACAAAAGCAAAACGGCCGCGACAAACGCGCGGCGTCGATCAAAGTAAGCAAACATGGGCCGGAGATGGGGGTGAAACAGATGAAATCAAGCCACGCGGGCGAGATTTCATGGCAAGGATGCCAGATGTCGCTTGACGATGTCCCGCAAAGTCCCCAACTGACCATGGAAAAAATGCCCCACGCCCGGCACCACCGTCACCGGCAAGCCCTGCGGCCGCGCCCAATTCAGGATGGCCGACAAAGGGACCACATCGTCTTCTTCGCCCTCGACCACCAAAGTACCGGCTGGGACCGCCGGCACGGTGTATTTGCTGGTGGCCGGACTGACGAGCACCAGATGGTCTGCCGCCACGCGTGCCGCAGAGTGGGGCTGGCCAGCTTGCTCGGCCTGGGCCTGATGCAGCCGCACAAAAGTTTGCGCCGCCACGAAGCCACCGAAGGAAAACCCAGCCAGCAACAAGGGTGACTGCGCCACATCGGGCTGCGCACGGTGGTGCGACACCACAGCCATCAAGTCGGTCGATTCGCCTCGCCCCTCATCCCAAGTACCGGCCGACTGGCCAACCCCGCGAAAGTTGAAGCGCACCGCACGCCAGCCCATCTGAACCAGCGCACGCACCAGGGTGTGCACGACCTTGTTGTCCATCGTGCCGCCCATCAAGGGATGGGGGTGGGCCACGACCGCCAGCCCCTTGGGAATCCCCGCGGGCTCTTCGACCACGACCTCCAGAGGGCCTGCAGGCCCGGGGATGAGGGTTGAAACAGGTCGTCCGAGCATGTTGACCGATCACCGCCCCACGTTCGGGGGCAACACGAGCCGCTCGACCACCTCACCCTTGGCCAGATGCCGCTCGACGATTTCGTCGATGTCGGTGTTGTCCACGAAGGTGTACCAGACGCCTTCGGGGTACACCACGGCCACCGGCCCGCCCGCGCACCGGTCCAGGCAACCCGCCTTGTTGACCCGAACCTGACCGGGCCCACTCAGGCCGGCTTCGGCCACCTTGGCCTTGCAGTGGTCAAAGCCCGCCTTGGCCCCGTGATCGGCACAACAATCCTCGCCGTTGATGCGCTGATTGAGGCAGAAAAAAATATGTCGCTGGTAATAGCTCATGGTGGTCATTCTAAAAATGTGAACCCGGCCCCACTTAGCGCCAGGTCAAGTTTCGGTGTCGCGCTGCACCAATCTGACACCCAGCCAGACCAGCGCGACGTAGGGCCACAGCAACCCGAACCAGCGTGCCAGACCGTGGAATCGGATGAACCGGCCCTGTTCCCACGATTGCAGGGTCTGGGCGTAATAAGGATCCGCCGGTGCCAGGTGAATCAGCCCGATCAAGCCAACCAGCACCAACATGCCCAGCGCCGCGCAGGCCGTGCGTGAGCGGTCGATCAGCACCACGCCCCCCAGCGCCCCCAGCATCAGCCCCCAGACCACCGGGATGCTGACCCAGGTCAGGGCATATTGAACGCCGTAGTTGATGGCGGTCGACAAGGTGGTGGTGCCCACTGCCACCAGCACCGCCCCCGATAGCAACACCAAGCGGGTGATCCGCGGCCGAGCAAAAGCACAGGCCACGCACATCGGCGCCAACAGGCCGAGGGCCACCGTCAGGATCTGGACCCCGCTGCTCCAGGCTGGATGACTGGCGAGTGGCCCCGTGTGTGCCCACAAGGCCAGCGGATCATCCGGCACCAGCCAGTCTTGCCAAGGAGTGTCCTGGGTCCACTCGATCAGCATCAGCCGCAACGGTGGCCACAACTGGCCCTGCCCCAAGGGCACAGGAGGCGGAAACAGCAGGCCCAAAGGCCAAAGCCAGATCAGCGCCAAGCCATGCCCTGCTTGTGGAATGAACCATTCCTCGCGCAGCCGATGCCAGGCGTCTACCAAGCCCAAGGCATGCACCGTCACCGCCGCCAAGGCCCCCCAGGCCGCCCCCAGTGTGTTCAAGGACCAGTCTGAAATGGAGGGCACCCGAGTCGGCAGGGTGAACTGGATCAGCTCCATGGCATACGACCAGGCGGAACACACCAACAGCGTTTTGACTGCCGCGCCGAACGTGGTGCTGCCACTGCGCAAGTGGGCCAGACACATGATGAGGCCCAGCGGCAGATAGCCCAGCAAGTTGCCGATCAGGTCGTCCAGCACTTCGTTGGGCAGCTTCGGCAGCACCCACGAAAACGCCT
>JAGWLR010000049.1 GCA_028864885.1 Burkholderiales bacterium
TGAAAGAACTGCGTGTGGGCAATACCGACAAGGCGCTGGACTACCTTGAAATGTCGACCAGTTTCAGCTTGCTCACGATGGGACAAATTCGCAGCGAAGGCGGTACACCGATCACAGACGGCACAACGAAGGACGCCATTCGCTACCTCTGTGATCACCCCTCCAAGCAATCGCAGGACGACGCTGCCCACCGCGTTTCAATGGGTGAAGCATGCGCGCTGCTGCTCGCCCCTTGAGATTGGGGATTGCGCGCACTTAGTCAATGCGGGAGCCTAGCCGGCACGTTATTTCAACAAGGATTGCTGAACACATGGGCATCATTGGCGGCACACTCGGATACCAGCTCTTGCGCAGGATTGCTCCGCGCAGCGCGAGCGATGCCCATGCACCCGACCCCAGCGAAGCTGACACCAAGCTGTCGCTCTATTTCGGACCAGACTTTTTCTCGACCATTGCGGGGCAAACCGTGCTCGATTTCGGTTGTGGCCGAGGCGGGCCTGCTGTCGAGATGGCACAACGCGGCGCAGGCAAAGTGATCGGGCTCGACATCCAGGAGCGTTTGCTTGAGATCTGCAGAGTCAAGGCCCAGCGTGCGGGCGTATCGGATCGCTGCGTGTTCACCACCCAAGCCACAGAGCTGGCCGACATCGTGATCAGCAAAGATGCCTTTGAACACTTTGATGATCCCGCCGCCATCTTGCGGATCATGGCCACCCTACTCAAGCCAGACGGCTACGTGCTGGCGGCGTTTGGCCCTACGTGGCTCCATCCCCATGGGGGGCACATCGTCTCGGTGTTCCCCTGGTCGCACCTCGTCTTTTCTGAGCAGGCGCTGATCCGCTGGCGAGCTGACTTCAAAACGGACGGGGCCACCCGATTTCGTGAAGTCGCAGGTGGACTGAATCAACTGACGATCGCTCAGTTTGAGCGAATCGTGGCAGACAGCCCTTTCCAGATCGAATGGCTGGACACCCTGCCGATACGCGGCATTCCATTGCTCAAAACCCGATTGCTGCGCGAACTGGGCTCATCCATCGTCCGCTGCAAGCTGACGTTGAAACCTCACTGAAATCAGCGTTTGCGCACTGGCATCAAGTCGGTGCAACTGCCGTGCGCAGCCTCGGCCGCCAGGCCAACACTTTCGCCCAGCGTGGGGTGCGGGTGAATGGTCTTGCCGATGTCGATTTCGTCCGCGCCCATTTCGATGGCCAGGGCGACTTCGCTGATCAGGTCACCAGCACCCGTTCCGACAATGCCCCCACCGAGGATGCGGTGCGTTTGTGCATCGAAGATCAGCTTGGTAAAGCCCTCTGAGCGGCCGTTGGCCAAAGCACGGCCCGAGGCCCCCCAAGGGAAAAGGCCCTTCTTGATTTCGATGCCCTGGGATTTGGCCTGCTCTTCCGTGAGGCCCACCCAAGCAATTTCCGGATCGGTGTAAGCCACGCCGGGGATCACGCGGGCATCGAACTCGCTGCGAGCCAGGGCGGCGTCTGCCAGTAACTCACCTGCGATCACCTCGGCGGCGACGTGTCCCTCATGAACCGCTTTGTGGGCCAACATGGGCTGCCCCACCACATCGCCGATCGCAAACAAACTCGGCACGTTGGTGCGCATTTGGCGGTCTACCCCAATGAAGCCGCGCTCGTTGACCTGGAGGCCAGCTTTGTCCGCGCCGATCTTGCGACCATTGGGGCTGCGCCCGACGGCCTGCAGGACCAGGTCGTAGCTTTGAGCTTCTGGGGTCGGCTGAGACGGGTCGACAGGCTCGAATCGCACCTCAATGCCATCGTCTTTTGCTGTGGCCTGAACCGTCTTGGTGTTGAGCATGATGCGGTCAAAGCGATGAGCATTGTGCTTTTGCCATGCTTGCACCAGATCACGATCAGCCCCGGGGATCAGCGCGCTGCTCATTTCAACCACGTCGACTCGTGACCCCAGCGTGGAATACACCGTGGCCATTTCGAGACCGATGATGCCACCACCCACCACCAGCATGCACTTCGGGATCTGAGGCAAAGCCAAGGCGCCAGTTGAGTCGACCACGCGCTCGTCTTCAGGCATGAACGGGAGGCGAACGGCTTGCGAACCGGCCGCAATGATGCAGCGCTTGAAGCTCAAGGTCTGTCTGGCGCCAGTCTTGTCCTGCCCCGTGCCGGACGTGGTTTCAACTTCTACGTGATGAGCATCCACAAAGCTGCCGTAGCCTCGTACGATCTGCACCTTGCGTGCTTTGGCCATGCCGGCCAGACCCGTAGTCAACTTGCCGGTCACGGAGGCTTTGTGCGCCCTGAGCTTGTCCAAGTCCACCGAGGGAGCGCCGAAGCTCACCCCGAGTTTGTCGAAGTGGCGCACTTCATCCATCACGGCAGCCACATGCAACAGCGCCTTGGAAGGGATACACCCCACATTCAGGCACACACCCCCAAGCTCTGCATAGCGCTCGACCAGGATCACCTTCAGGCCGAGATCGGCCGCACGAAAAGCGGCGCTATATCCACCGGGGCCACCACCCAACACGAGCACGTCACAGTCAGCTTCAGCGGGGATGGGCGCCGTCGAAATTGCCGCCGAAGTTGCAGCATTAGGCTGCTTCGCCACTGCAAGTTCGGGCTTGGCTGCCGGGGCGGCCGTTGATGGCTGCCCTTGAACCGCGTCCGATTCGATAGACAAAATCACCGAGCCTGTGGAGACGCGATCGCCCAGTTTGACTTTGATGTCAACCACCTTCCCCGCCTGCGGGCTCGGCACCTCCATCGAAGCCTTGTCTGACTCCAACGTGATGAGGCTCTGCTCAGCGGCAATGATCTGTCCGGGCTTGACCAGGATCTCGATGATGGCGGCGTCTTGGATGTCCCCGATGTCGGGTACACAGATGTCTACGATGGCCATGGTCACACCAATGCACGGCGGAAGTCCGCCAACAATGAAGCCAGGAAGGCGTTGAATCGGGCAGCAGCAGCGCCGTCGATGACGCGGTGGTCATAGCTCAGGCTCAATGGCAGCGTGAGCCGGGGCTCAAAGGATGCGCCATTCCAGACCGGTTTCATGGCAGAGCGACACACGCCCAGAATCGCCACCTCGGGGGCATTGATGATGGGCGTGAAGGTGGTTCCGCCAAAGCCGCCCAGTGACGAGATCGAGAACGTGCCCCCCTGCATGTCGGCAGGGCTGAGTTTCCCTTCTCGGGCCTTGGCGGCCAATCCGGCTGTCTCGGTGGCCAGTTCGGTCAACGATTTCTTATCCGCATCGCGGATCACCGGCACCACCAAGCCGTTGGGCGTATCGGCAGCAAAGCCGATGTGAACGTATTGCTTGAGAACGAGATCGTCGCCATCCAGCGAAGCATTGAATTGCGGAAAGCGCTTCAATGCCACCGCGCACGCCTTGATCAAGAAAGCCAGCAGGGTGAATTTGACGCCACCCTTGGCGTTCTCCTCATTGAGCTTGACTCGGAACGCCTCCAAATCAGTGATGTCGGCTTCATCGCAATTGGTCACATGTGGAATGCGCACCCAGTTGCGATGCAAGTTGGCCCCGCTGATCTTCTTGATGCGTGACAGCGGTTGCCGCTCGATAGGACCGAACTTGGCAAAGTCGACCTGCGGCCAGGGCAACACTTCCAGACCTGGGGAAGATCCTGCCGGCGTCACCCCGGCGCCTTGATCCGTGCGGCTCAAGGCCGACTTGACGAAAGCCTGGATGTCCTCGTGCGTGATCCGGCCTTTGGGCCCGGTTCCCTGAACCTTGTCGAGAGGCACGCCAAGTTCGCGAGCGAACTTGCGAACCGAAGGGGAAGCATGCGGTACATGTCCAGGGGCGGGGGGCTCGACCGGGGCCAAAGAAGCGGTCGGCGCCACGCGTGCTGAGGCAGCGACTTCCGCAGGCGCTACCGGTGCAACTGGTGCTGCCGGCACCACCGTCGCAGTAACGGGTGCAGTGACGGGTGCAGGCTGGGCAGCCACCGTGGGCGCTGGCTGAGCATCCGCTGCGGTTTCAAGGACACCAATCACCGTGCCCTGGCTGACTTTGTCACCCAGTTTGAGGCGCAATTCTTTGATCACCCCAGCGTGAGACGACGGTACCTCCATCGAGGCCTTGTCGGATTCGATGGTGATCAGACTTTGTTCAGCCTTGATGCTGGCCCCGGGCTGAACCAGGATCTCGATGACGGCCGCGTCGTGGACATCGCCGATGTCCGGAACGGTCAATTCAATGCGTGCCATAGGTCATCCCTCAGGCGTAAAGCGGATTGGTCTTGTTGGGATCGATGCCGTAGCGCTCGATGGCCTGAGCGACGACGGTGGCTGGAACTGAGCCCTCGTCTGCCAGAGCCTTGAGGGCGGCCACCACGATGTGATGCCGATCGATCTCGAAATGCGAACGCAAGCGGTTGCGGAAGTCACTGCGACCAAACCCGTCCGTGCCCAAGACCTTGTAGCTGCGACCCTTGGGAATGTAGGCGCGGATTTGCTCAGGCAATGCCTTGACATAGTCAGTCGAGGCAACCACCGGGCCAGGATAGCTTTGCAATTGCTGGGTCACAAAGGCCACCCGAGGGGTTTCGGTGGGATGCAACAGGTTCCAGCGTTCGCAGTCTTGCCCGTCGCGCGCCAGCAGGTTGAAGCTGGGGCAACTCCAGACGTTGGCTGCGACGCCCCAATCCTTGTCCAGCAATTCGCGAGCGGCCATCGATTCACGCAGGATCGATCCAGCACCCAGCAAGTTGACACGCGGCGTCTTGACCGGTGCTTCCTGCAACAGGTACATCCCCTTGATGATCTCTTGCTCTGTGCCCTGCCGCAAACCAGGCTGGGCGTAGTTCTCATTGAGCAAGGTCAGGTAGTAGAAGACATTTTCCTGCTTCTCGACCATCCGCTTGAGGCCGTCTTGAATGATCACGGCCACTTCGTGCGCGAAGCTGGGGTCGTAGCTCATGCAGTTCGGAATCGTGCCCGCTACCAATTGGCTGTGCCCATCTTCGTGCTGCAGACCTTCGCCATTGAGGGTGGTGCGTCCAGAGGTGCCCCCCAACAAGAATCCACGCGCCTGCATGTCACCCGCCGCCCAGGCCAGATCGCCAATGCGCTGTAGACCGAACATCGAGTAGAAGATGTAGAACGGGATCATCACCCGGTTGTTGGTCGAGTACGAGGTGGCGGCGGCAATCCAGGAACTCATGCCGCCGGCTTCGTTGATCCCCTCTTGCAGGATCTGACCAGCCTTGTCCTCGCGGTAGTACATCACCTGATCCTTATCGACCGGGGTGTACTTTTGCCCCTCTGGCGCATAGATGCCAATCTGCCGGAACAAGCCCTCCATGCCGAAGGTGCGGGCTTCGTCGACCAAGATAGGAACCAAGCGTGGACCCAGTTGCGCATCGCGCAACAGCGTCGACAGGCAACGCACGAACGCTTGGGTGGTAGAGATTTCTCGTCCCTCGGCCGTGGCTTCCAAGACAGGCTGGAAGACAGCCAACTCTGGAACAGGCAGATGCTCGTCGGCCTTCACACGGCGTTTGGGCAGATAGCCACCCAGTGCCTGCCTGCGGGCATGAAGGTATTGCATCTCAGGCGTATTGTCAGCCGGTTTGATGAACGGCAGCTTGGGGATGTCCTCGTCTGGCACGGGAATATTGAAGCGATCCCGGAAAGCCTTGATGTCGTCGTCCGTGAGCTTCTTGGTCTGGTGCGCGGTGTTCTTGCCCTCACCGCTTTTGCCCATGCCAAAGCCTTTGACGGTCTTGATCAGCAAGACGGTGGGCTGGCCCGTGTGATTGACGGCCGCGTGGTAGGCGGCATATACCTTCTGGGGGTCATGTCCGCCACGATTGAGGCGCCAGATGTCGTCGTCGGACATGCGGGCCACCATCTCCAACGCCTTGGGGTGACGACCAAAGAAGCACTCACGCACGAAAGCGCCATCGTTGGCTTTGCAAGCCTGGTAGTCGCCATCGACCATGTCCATCATGATCTTGCGCAGGATGCCTTCCTTGTCACGCGCCAACAATGGATCCCAGTAAGACCCCCACAACAGCTTGATGACATTCCAGCCCGCACCGCGGAACTCGCCTTCGAGTTCCTGAACGATCTTGCCGTTGCCACGCACTGGGCCATCAAGCCGCTGCAGGTTGCAATTGACCACGAAGATCAGGTTGTCGAGCTTTTCACGCGCGGCCAGCCCGATGGCGCCCAGCGATTCGGGCTCGTCCATCTCGCCATCGCCACAGAACACCCACACCTTGCGGTTGGATGTGTCGGCAATGCCGCGGGCGTGCAGGTACTTCAAGAACCGAGCCTGGTAGATGGCCATCAGTGGCCCCAGCCCCATAGACACGGTGGGGAACTGCCAGAACTCTGGCATCAACTTCGGATGCGGGTAGCTTGAAAGCCCTTTGCCGCCCACCTCCTGACGGAAGTTGAGCATCTGTTCTTCGGTCAGTCGCCCTTCCAGAAACGCGCGCGCATAGATCCCCGGCGCAGAGTGTCCTTGCAGGTAAAGCAAATCGCCCCCGTGGCCTTCGTGCTCGGCATGCCAGAAATGGTTGAACCCGATCCCGAACATCGTCGCCAGCGAGGCAAAGGACGAAATATGCCCGCCCAAGTCGCCACCGTCGTCGGGGTTGAATCGGTTGGCGCGAACGACCATGGCCATCGCGTTCCAGCGCATGTAGCTGCGCAGTCGCTCTTCAATGTCGATGTTGCCCGGGTGATGAGCCTCATCCTCGATTGAAATGGTGTTGACATAGGCCGTCGTTGCCGAAAACGGCATATCGATCCCCGATTGACGGGCCTCGTCCAGCAGCCGCTCGAGCAGGTCATGTGCCCTCGCCCGCCCCTCTGTTTCAATCACCCCCTTCAATGAGTCGATCCACTCACGGGTTTCCTGGGGATCCAGATCCATCGCAGAAGATGGCAGAGGATCATTCGCTGACATATGCAAGCCTCCAACATTGGGCACAGACGTTCGCGTTCAGTATGAGCGACAACGCCCCACAATGGGAAAAATTGAACAATTCGATAAAACCTGATTTACCCATCTTTTCGCTGGCAAATCCATTGTGGGTGACCACACAGATAATCACGCCATGTCGTTCCTATCCACAAACCCCACAACGCCCACTGTTGCGGCGCCGGTACAGCCCCCGCCCAACCGCCTGTTCTGGCGCTGGTGGCGCAAGCAGTCTCCCAGCCAGCAGGATCGCTACGCCACCCTCGGCCCGCTGGTTTCCGTGCTGCTGTTTCTGGCTGCGATCATTGCGGCGTTCTGGTATCTGCGAAACGAAGAACTGGAACGTGAGCAGGAATCTGTTCGCCGCGATACCGAGGTGGTGCAGCAACAGATCCGCCTGCGGCTGGTTGAAAACCAGGAACAGCTGCTGCGGATGGCCCGCGAAATCAGCCTCAAGCAGGTCAACGCCGACCAGTTCATGCATCAGGCCAGCGACTTTGTTCGGGCCCGCCCTGAACTCATCAGCCTGTCGTGGATGCAAGCCAACGCCAGTGTCAAAGCCACCCATCTGGCCCTGAACATCCCGATGCAGCCCAACCAGGGCCTCGATCTTGGGACCGACACCAGTCGAGACGACCTCTACGACCCGCTGCAACAGGCCTCCGAGCCCAAGAGCGCGTTCAGGCTGGCCCGCGAGCGTGGTCAACCGGTGTACACACAGCCTTACACCAACCAGTTGGCCACCAAGGTCATCCTGCTCGAAATCCCTTTGATTGACCGCAGCGGCTTCAATGGCACCCTGGTGGCCGAATACTCGCTCGAAGCCTTGATGCGCTATCTGGTGCCGCGCGATGTCGCCAGCCGACACGCCATGAGCCTGGTCCAGATCAACGGCGAAGTGCTGACCAGCACCATCGGCAGCAACAGCGACACCCGCCCCACCTTTGTCCACGAGGTGATGGTCACCCCTGTAGGCAATGGCCTGATCCTGCGCGGCATGGGGTACCGCACTTCATCCAAACTGATCGGCAACACCCTGTTCTGGATGGTGATGGCCTTGTCCGCCTTCACCGTCTGGACCTTGATGGGCACCTTGCGCCACATGCGCCGCCGCGCCCAGATCCAGAAAACCCTGGTGCAAGAGACCAATTTCCGCCGGGCGATGGAGAACTCCATGCTCACAGGGATGCGAACGATTGACCTGGAAGGCCGCATCACCTACGTAAACCCGGCTTTCTGCGCCATGACCGGCTTTTCTGAAGAAGAGTTGATCGGCTGCGTGCCGCCCTATCCTTACTGGCCCAAGGATCGCCTGGACGAATTCAACCGCATGTTCCAGCAAGAGTTGCTGGGCCGCAGCCCCATGGGCGGCGTGGAAGTAGTGATGCAACGCCGCGATGGCAGCCAGTTCGATGCCCGCCTGTACGTGTCACCCTTGATTGACGCGCAAGGCGATCAGACCGGCTGGATGACTTCGGTCACCAACATCACCGAAGCCAAACGCGTGCGCGATCAGCTGACCGCGGCGCATGAACGCTTCACCACCGTGCTGGAGGGGGTGGACGCGGCCGTGTCGGTGGTGTCCGTTCACCGAGGCGAATTGCTGTTTGCCAACCGCACCTACCGCCTGTGGTTCGGCGCCAACCCCGATGCCCACAGCCAATTGACCGGTGGCGAACCGCCCATGAACATTTTCGGCGACGACGAAGCCGTGGACGGCTTTGGCGGTTTGCCCAGCCAGGAGCTGACCGACGCCGGCAGTGACTCGCGTGAGGTGTTCATGGAGAACATCCACAAATGGTTTGAAGTGCGCGCCCGCTATGTGCAGTGGACGGACGGCCATCTGGCTCAAATGCTGATCGCCACTGATATCACCGCCCGCAAACAAGCCGAAGACGCTGCCGCGCGGCAAGCGGAAAAGGCTCAATTCACCAGCCGGCTGATCACCATGGGCGAAATGGCCTCGACTGTGGCCCACGAGCTCAACCAGCCCTTGGCCGCCATTGCCAACTACTGCAGCGGCATGGTCAGTCGGATCAAGGCCGGCAACATCGACGAAGAGCAGCTCATTGGCGCGCTGGAAAAGACCTCGCGCCAAGCCCAACGCGCCGGTCAGATCATCCACCGGATCCGTCAGTTCGTGAAACGCAGCGAGCCCCAGCGACAAACCTCCCGCGTGCGCGACATCACCGACGCCGTGATCGAACTGGCTGGATTCGAGATGCGCCGCCGCCGGGTGACCTTCAACGCTGTGGTCGCCAACCGCTTGCCCTTGCTGGAAGTCGACCCCATTCTGATCGAGCAAGTTCTACTCAATTTGCTCAAAAATGCAGCAGAAGCCATCGATTCGGCCCACATGCCCCAGTCGCGGCGTCTAGTTGAATTGCGGGTCCAGACCCGAAAAAACGAGGACGGCGGCCGCGTGGTCGAGTTCGTCGTCTCCGACACCGGCCCTGGCATGAAGGAAGAAATGCTGAGCCGCCTTTTCGAGGCTTTCCACTCGACCAAGGCCGAGGGGCTAGGGATAGGCCTAAGTCTGTGTCGGTCCATCATTGAGTCACATCACGGCCGGATCAAGGCCGAGAACATCTACAATGGATCTGACGTGGTCGGGTGCCGATTCATCTGCACCCTGCCCGTAGAAAGCGGGGCGGCATCGGATTTCACCGACACCATCACCCCTCCTGCTAACGACTTGCTCGCCGATAACCCATGAGTCTGATCCCTAAAAAAGGCACCGTGTACGTGGTTGATGATGACGAGGCCGTGCGCGACTCGTTGCAATGGCTGCTCGAAGGCAAGGACTACCGTGTCCGCTGCTTTGACTCTGCCGAGTCCTTCCTGGCCCGGTTCGACCCCCGCGAAGTCGCCTGCCTGATTGCCGACATCCGTATGGATGGCATGAGCGGCCTGGAACTGCAAGACAAGCTGCTGGAGCGCAAGTCGCCGCTGCCCATCGTGTTCATCACCGGCCACGGCGACGTGCCCATGGCCGTGAACACCATGAAAAAAGGCGCCATGGACTTCATCGAAAAGCCTTTCAAGGAAGACGCCTTGGTCGCCTTGGTCGAACGCATGCTGGATCAGGCGCGCGCCTCGTTCTCGCAATCGCAAGAAGCTGCCAGCCGCGACGCCCTGCTGTCTCGCCTGACCACGCGTGAAGCCCAGGTTCTGGAGCGCATCGTGGCCGGCCGCCTGAACAAGCAGATCGCTGACGACCTGGGCATCAGCATCAAGACCGTGGAAGCCCACCGCGCCAACGTCATGGAAAAGCTCAACGCCAACACCGTGGCCGACCTGTTGAAGATCGCCCTGGGTGCCAGTGGCCAGCCCGGCGCAGCACCGGCCAAGAGCTGATTGCTAAACCCACCCTCGCTTCCAAGCAAAGGCCGCCCGAGCGGCCTTTTTCAATCAAGAGATACCCACATGACTGCACAACTGATTGATGGCAACGCCCTGTCGAAACAACTGCGTGGCGAGGTCGCCCAGCGCGCCGCTGCCCTGACCGCCCAAGGCGTCAAGCCCGGTCTGGCCGTGATCCTGGTGGGCGACAACCAGGCCAGCCAGGTTTACGTGCGCAACAAGGTCAAGGCCTGCCAGGATGCAGGCATGCACTCGGTGCTCGAAAAGTACGAAGCCACCATGACCGAGGCCGAACTGCTGGCTCGCGTCGAAGCGTTGAATAACGACCCGACCATTCACGGCATCCTGGTGCAACTGCCCCTGCCCAAGCACATCGACGACCACAAGGTCATCGAAGCCATCTCGCCTGAAAAAGACGTGGACGGCTTTCACGTGGCCAGCGCCGGCGCCCTGATGGTCGGCCAGACAGGCTTCAAGGCCTGTACACCGTACGGCTGCATGAAGATGCTCGAATCCATCGGCATGAAAGACCTGCGCGGCAAACACGCTGTGGTGATCGGCCGCTCCAACATCGTCGGCAAACCCATGGCCATGATGCTGCTGCAAGCCAACGCCACCGTCACCATCACCCACAGCGGTACCGCTGACCTGGGTGCCATGACCCGCCAGGCCGACATCGTGGTGGCAGCAGTGGGTAAACGCAACGTGCTGACCGCTGACATGATCAAGCCCGGCGCCGTGGTGATCGACGTCGGCATGAACCGCGACGACGAAGGCAAGCTGTGCGGCGACGTCGACCTCAATGGCTGCAAAGAGGTGGCTGGCTACATCACCCCTGTTCCAGGCGGGGTTGGCCCCATGACCATTACCATGTTGCTGGTCAACACCATTGAATCGGCCGAACGCGTAGCCGCAGCTCGTTGATCCGGCCGCTGAAAGACACCATGAGTAATAACCCCCTGCTTGACACCTCCGGCCTGCCCCTGTTTGATCAGATCAAGCCCGAACATGTCACCCCAGCCATCGACGTGCTGCTCAAGCAAGCCGAAGAAGCGCTGAACAAGGTCACCGGCCCCGCCGTGCCCGCTGATTACGACGCGCTGTCACTGTTGCTCGATGTGGCCACGGAGCGCCTGGGGCGTGCCTGGGGCGCAGTGGGGCACCTCAACAGCGTAGCCGACACCGCCGAATTGCGTGCCGCCTTCAACGAGAACCTGCCTCGCATCACCGACTTCTACACCCGACTGGGTGCCGACGAGCGCCTGTATGCCAAGTACAAGGCGCTGGCGCAATCAGAGCAAGGCCAGACCCTGAGCGCGCCCCGCAAGCGCGCCTTGGACAACGCCCTGCGTGGCTTTGTGCTGGGTGGCGCCGAGTTGCAAGGGGCGGCCAAGGAGCGCTTCGCTGCCATCCAGGAAGAGCAAGCCGCACTGTCACAAGCTTTCTCTGAGCACGTGATGGATGCCACCGACGCCTATGCCTATTACGCCACGACAGATGAGCTGGCCGGGATCCCTCAGGACGTCCAGGATGCCACCGCGGCCGCAGCTCAAGCCGAAGGCAAAGCGGGTCACAAACTGACCTTGCACATGCCTTGCTACCTGCCTGTGATGCAGTACGCAACCCGCCGCGAGCTGCGCGAAAAGATGTACCGCGCCTACAGCACCCGCGCCAGCGAGTTCGGCCCCGGCGAACAAGACAATACGGCGCTGATGCAGAAGATCGTGGCCCTGCGCCAGGAAGAGGCGCAACTGCTGGGCTACGGCACTTTTGCCGATGTGTCGCTCGTCCCGAAAATGGCCCAGAGCCCGCAGCAAGTCATGGATTTCCTGCGTGACCTGGCCAAGCGCGCCCGGCCTTTTGCTGAGAAAGACATGGCCGAACTGCGCGACTTCGCGCGCACCGAGTGCGGCATCGGCGACCTGCAAGCCTGGGACGTGGCCTTTGTGAGTGAGAAGCTCAAAGAAGCCCGCTACGCCTTCAGCGATCAGGAGGTCAAGCAGTACTTCACTGAGCCTACCGTGCTGAAGGGCCTGTTTGGCCTGATCGAAACGTTGTTTGACGTCACGATCTCGCCTGACACAGCACCGGTTTGGCATGAATCGGTTCGGTTCTTCCGGATCGAGCGCCGCGGCGAACTGATTGGTCAGTTCTATCTGGACCCCTATGCGCGCTCCGGTAAACGCCCCGGCGCCTGGATGGACGACGTGCGTGGTCGCTGGAAGCGCCCTGACACCTCAGCCACCCAAACCCCAGTGGCCCACTTGGTCTGCAACTACGCCAAAGGCGTGGGCGACAAACCTGCCCTGCTGACCCATGACGATGTCACCACCCTGTTCCACGAGTTCGGTCACGGCCTGCATCACATGCTGACCAAGGTCGAGGACATCGGGGTGTCGGGCATCAGTGGCGTCGAATGGGATGCCGTCGAGTTGCCCAGCCAGTTCATGGAAAACTTCTGCTGGGAGTGGAACGTGGTTCATAAGCTGACCCGCCACGTCGACACTGTCGCGTCCTTGCCCCGCGAATTGTTTGACAAGATGACCGCGGCCAAGAACTTCCAGAGCGGCATGATGACACTGCGCCAGATCGAATTTTCACTATTCGATATGCGAATACACGCCGAGGCAGGCAACGATCAACGGGTTCAAGCCGTGCTCGACGAGGTGCGTCAGGAGGTTGCGGTCAACATTCCCCCCTCATTCAATCGCTTCCAGCACAGCTTTTCACACATTTTTGCTGGCGGCTACGCGGCAGGCTACTACAGTTACAAGTGGGCAGAGGTGCTGTCTGCAGATGCTTACGCCGCTTTTGAAGAAGCGGCTGATGGCCAGTCTGGGGTGCTCAATACCGATGTGGGTCGACGCTACCGAGAGGCCATTCTGGAAGCCGGCGGCAGTCGTTCTGCTCTGGAAAACTTCAAGGCCTTCCGAGGCCGCGAACCCCAGATCGACGCGTTGTTGCGTCATCAGGGCATGAGCTGATTCATAAAGCAGGATATGACCAACAAACGCTTGAGCCGCTCCTTCGTGTGGGCAACACTTTGCTTGCTGGCATCCACCCCCGCCTGGGCCTTGTACAAGGTGGTGGGGCCAGATGGCAGTGTGACCTACACCGACCGCCCACCGTCGGACGCCAAAGCGGCTCAGCCTTTGAGCACGGACGCCAGTGCTGCGTCTGCCAACGCGGGCCTGCCATACGAGTTGCAGCAGGTCGTTGCACGCTACCCCGTGGTCTTTTATTCAAACGACCGATGCAGCCCCTGCGACGCTGCCCGCCAGTTCCTCAAACAGCGAGGCATTCCCTTCACTGAAAAAACCGTCAACACCTCTGACGATTTGCGGGCCTACAAAGCCCTGACCGGCTCGGATCAAATGCCCACGGTCAGCATCGGTAGCCAACAGTTGCACGGCTTTGCCCAGGGTGAGTGGTCAGACTACCTCAATGCAGCAGGCTACCCTGCCCAGTCCATTCTGACCGGCACCTACAAGGCCCCAGCGCCAACACCCCTCACATCGCCGCGCCGGGAACCTGAAACTCCGCCCGCCGATCAACCCGTGCGCACGCCACCGCCCACCGCCCCATCGGCCCCTCCAGCGGGCAATGCTCCTCCAGGCTTCCAGTTTTGACAGCCACCGATTTCCCGACCTCTGTCGCCATCGTGGGCGGAGGACCTGCAGGCCTGATGGCAGCAGACCGACTGTCCCAACAAGGCATTGCGGTTGATTTGTTCGACGCCATGCCCTCCGTCGGCCGCAAGTTCTTGCTGGCTGGTCGTGGGGGGCTGAATCTGACTCATTCCGAACCCCTGCCACGCTTTCTCACCCGCTACAGCCACGGGGCTGAACACCTCGGGCGCCTCATCGAAGGCTTCACGCCAGATGCGGTTCGTCAATGGGCTCACGATCTCGGCATCGACACCTTTGTAGGGACATCGGGCAGAGTGTTCCCGAAGGACATGAAAGCTGCACCCTTGCTGCGTGCCTGGCTGCATCGCATGAGGCAGCAAGGGGTTCGATTTCACATGCGGCACCGCTGGACAGGCTGGGCCGCGAGGGATCTGTTGACCTTCACCACCCCAGACGGGCCTCGGCAACATCAAGCCGGAGCCACCCTGCTGGCATTGGGGGGCGGCAGCTGGTCCAGACTCGGCTCTGACGGGAGTTGGGTTGCACTGCTACTCGACCAAGGCATCGCCACCGCGCCGCTGAAAGCCTCGAACTGTGGATTCGATGTCGTTCGACCGTGGACCGATCACTTGAAAACCCGATTTGCAGGTCAACCCATCAAGCCGGTCAAGGTATCGTGGGTACGGCCGGACGGGGGCAGAGACACTCAGCAAGGTGAGTTCGTGCTGACCGAAACAGGTGTAGAGGGCAGCCTCATCTACGCCTTTTCGTCACGCCTGCGTCAGGCCATCGAGCGCGACGGCACCGCCACGATCGAACTGGATCTGTTGCCTGCGCACACGACTGAGCAAGTATTAGCCGAGGTGTCCCGCCCGCGCGGCCCTCGTAGCCTGTCGACACACCTCAAGAGTCGTCTAGGCATTCAGGGTCTGAAAATGGCGCTGTTACACGAACTGCTGCCGCCGGACATGTTGGCTGATCCCCGCGCATTGGCGCATGCGCTCAAGGCTCTGCCAGTTCGTCTGGGTGCCCCACGGCCCATAGACGAAGCCATCAGCACTGCCGGAGGGGTCAGCTGGGAGTCGGTCAACCCGGATTTGATGGCGCGAGCACACCCCGGCCTGTTCTTCGCTGGCGAAATGCTCGACTGGGATGCCCCAACTGGCGGTTACCTGCTGACAGCCTGCCTGGCCACCGGCGTGCACGCCGCCGATGGCATCGCGAACTGGCTTAAAACGTCAGCGTCTTGACCCCAGAGGGGGTGCCCAACAGACACACCGAGGCCTTGTTGCGGGCGAACACCCCGACAGTCACCACCCCCGGAATCTGATTGATATCCGCCTCGAACTGAGCGGGCTGGCTGATGCTCAGCCCGGTCACGTCGATGATGATGTTGCCGTTGTCGGTGGTGCACCCTTCACGCACCTTGCCTTGGCCACCCAACTTGGCAAACGCCCGGATCACCTGGGCCGCGGCCATCGGGATCACTTCCACCGGCAGCGGGAACTTGCCCAGGGTTTGAACCAGCTTCGATTCGTCAGCAATGCACACGAAACGTTCGGCCAGATCAGCCACGATCTTCTCGCGAGTCAGAGCCGCGCCGCCGCCTTTGACCATGTAGCCCGCGTGATCGATCTCGTCTGCGCCATCGATGTAGACGCCCAGGCCGGACACGGCCTCAGCAGGCAACACTTTGACGCCGAGTTTTTCAAGGCGCTCGGTGCTGCGAACCGAACTGGACACGGCCCCGGCGATGAACTGAGGATCCTTTTGCAAGGCTGCTCCCAACGCGTCGATGAACTTGTCCACGGTCGAACCTGTGCCCACCCCGACGATGCTGCCAGGCTGCACATAATCCAGCGCGGCGCGGCCAACCAGGGTTTTCAACTCGTCTTGGGTCATGGGGGTGCTCATGTGCGAATACTCGATGCGGGACGGTAAACGGAGATCAAGGCGAAGTTCAAGGCAGAACCTCAGGGGACAGGTCGGCCAGTCAACGTCATCCAGGCCATCAAACATCCGATCAGGATCGGCTGATGGACCATGTAGAACGTGAGGCTCCAGCGACCCAACAGGCTCAGCAGCGCTGCGGGGTGCAGGAGCGCGACCTTACCATGAGGACTCGGGTTTTCGCTAGGTCGATCGGTCAGCCATTCGGGGTGCCGAGCAAGAATCCACTGTGTGGCCGCCAAGCCCCACAACATCACCCCCATCCAGGGCAGGATGGGCACATAGTCTTCGGTGATCGGCTTGTGCGTGATGAGCCCCACCCAGTTGGTGGCTCGGCTATCAAAAAACGGGTTTTGAATCCACTGCGGCAACAAAACCAGCAACAAACCCACCGGCCAAAGCCCCCCCCCCTTGAGCAGTCGGAAATGGGCCCCCACCCGAACGAGAAGCAGCATCACGGCCATGCCATGGAGCACACCGAAGTAGATATATGACTCGGGAAACATCAGGCGACTGCCTACGCTGACCAGCAGGGCACACCCCGCCACCTGGGCCCAGCGGCGCCAGAAACGGGACCAGGTTTGCCCCTGCGTGGTGGCCACCGCCTGCCCCGCCCCGGCGCAAATCAGAAACAAAGACAGGATGCAGGTTCGCTGCGTGGTCCAGAACGAATCCACATAAAAGTTGGCTTGGATCAGGTTGAAATGGCTGAGATCGAAACAAAAGTGGAAAATCGCCATCCACACCAACGCCAGACCCCGCAATCTGTCCAGCCGCGCGTAACGCAAGTTTGTGCTCATGGCGATAGTATCGGCGCTGTTTTCGCTCGTTTGCTCTTTCCAGCCATGTCTCTTGCCCGCCACGAAATCGAACTGCTCGCACCCGCCAAGACTGCCGACATCGGCATCGAGGCCATCAACCACGGTGCCGATGCCGTATACATCGGCGGGCCCACCTTTGGTGCTCGCAGCAACGCCAGCAACGAGGTGGCCGACATCGCCCGGCTGGTCAGCCACGCCCACCAGTACAACGCCCGCATCTTTGCCACCCTCAACACCATCTTGCGTGATGACGAACTGGAGCCCGCACGCAAGCTGATCTGGGAGCTCTATGACGCGGGCGTGGATGCGCTGATTGTGCAAGACATGGGGTTGCTGGAGCTGGATCTCCCCCCTATCCAACTACATGCCAGCACGCAAACCGACATTCGCACCGTTGAAAAGGCGAAGTTTCTACAAGACGTCGGTTTCAGCCAGATCGTGCTGGCGCGGGAGCTGACCCTCAAACAGATCCGAGACATCGCAGCCAACACGCATTGCGGCATCGAGTTTTTCATCCACGGTGCCCTGTGTGTGGCCTACAGCGGTCAATGTTTCATCAGCCACGCGCACACGGGCCGCAGCGCCAACCGCGGGGACTGCTCGCAGGCCTGCCGCCTGCCCTACAACGTGCTCGATGGCAGCGGTCAGGTTGTGGCTTTCGAGCAGCACGTGCTGTCGATGAAAGACAACGACCAAAGCGCCAACCTGCGTGCCTTGATCGATGCTGGCGTCAGCTCATTCAAGATCGAGGGCCGCTACAAGGACATGGGCTATGTGAAGAACATCACCGCCCATTACCGGCTGTTGCTCGACGACATCCTCAATAATCGCCCGGAACTGGCGCGTTCTTCGTCAGGCGAATGCACGTTCTACTTCCAGCCCGAGCCAGAACGCAATTTCAACCGGGGCAGCACCGACTATTTCGTCAATGGCCGCAAAGAGGACATCGGCGCCTTCGAGTCGCCCAAACACCTGGGGCTGCCCGTTGGCGAGGTGGCAAAGTTGGGCGATAAGTGGTTCGATGTCGCCATCGAGGACGAAGCCGTACGCGAAGCCGGTGGCATCCACAATGGCGACGGCTTGAATTACCAGACCCTGACGCGAGACATCGTCGGGGTGCAGGTCAACACAGCCGAGCCCGTTGGCAAGTCGGGCCGGCTCTGGCGTGTGTTCCCCAATGAGGAGTTGAGCGCCCTGCCCGATCTGAAGCCCGGCGTGGCGATCAACCGCAACCGCGATCGCTCATGGGAGCAACTGCTCTCGAAGAAATCCGCCGATCGCCGTATCGGGGTATGGATGCAACTATCTGACACGGCAGATGGCCTGTCGTTGTCGATCACCGATGAAGACGGCAACGTGGGCCAAGCCCAGGTCCCGTGCGACAAGCAAAGGCCACAGCAAACCGAGAAGGCCGAAGCCGCCCTGCGTGACAACTTGGGCAAGCTGGGCACCACACAGTTTCACGCCCAGGACGTGAGCCTCACAACCGAGCAGCCCTGGTTTGTTCCGGCCTCAGCTGTGAATCAGTTGCGCCGCGAGGCCGTCGCCAGCCTCGAAGCCGCCCGGCAAGTCGCATACGTTCGCCCTGATCGCGCTCACCCCGTCGAGCCACCAGTTCCCTATCCGGAAGACACGCTGAGCTATCTGGCCAATGTGTTCAATCACAAGGCACGAGATTTCTACGCGCGGCATGGCGTCAAGGTCATCGAAGCGGCTTACGAAAGCCACGAAGAGTTGGGCGAAGTCAGCCTGATGATCACCAAGCATTGCGTGCGCTATTCGCTGAGCCTGTGCCCCAAGCAAGCCAAGGGCGTGACTGGCGTGCAAGGCACCGTTCGAGCCGAACCCTTGCAATTGATCAATGGCAAAGAGAAGCTCACCCTTCGCTTCGATTGCAAGCCCTGTGAAATGCACGTGGTGGGCAAGATCAAAAAATCCGTTCTGAATCAGATCCCGGCCGCACCCGTTCAGTTTTACCAAACGCGACCAGCTGCCGCGCCCAAGCGAATCGTACCGGCCATGAAGCGAGTGATCGTCCAAGGTGTGACCTTCGTTTCGCTCATGGTCGGGCTAACGCTGGGGTGGGCGCGTGAGGCCGTGGCATACACGCCTGGCCACTGGCACGTGGCAGAGGGTGTGGAGGTCGATGTCTTGACGCCTTCTGGCCCACCACCCAAGGGCGGCTGGGGAGCCGTCCTGCTCATTCCTGGTGGAGGATGGTCTACGGTCGACACCGTTCATGCCCAGCCGATCGCAGCGGCTCTCGTTCAACGGGGGCTGCTCGTTGTCACAACGACCTACCGAACTGCCCCCGCTGCGCCATGGCCAGCCCAACTGGAAGATGTGGTCAAAGTGGTCTGGCAAATGCGCGCTCACGCACCCGACCTTCATCTCGATCCTCACCGCGTAGCCGCACTCGGCGCATCGGCCGGAGCTTTGCTGGCAGGCCATCTGGGAACGCGGAATCAAAACTGGGTCTCTGGGGGGAACACCCCCATCCCGAGCCAGGTTCAAAGAGTGATTTCTATCGGCGGCCCCTGGGACCTGGATGACGCCCTCAGATCATTTGCGATGCATCAAGGCAAAGCCCATGCCGCCTACCCAGATGTCAGCGCCCTGGGCATGATCAGCAACCTCTTTGGTGGGCGCTTGCCTACCGACCTCGAAGCCCAGCAAGCCTCGCCCCGACATTGGATCAGCGCACAGAGTGCCCCAACGCTGTTTCTGCATGGGGCTGACGACCAGCTTGTTCCACCGACGCAATCAGAGGCTGCCTGCCGAGACATGGTGCGCCAGCGCGGTCATTGTCAAGTCGTGATCTTTCCAGAGGTGGGACACACCGTGACCCACGATTTCTTGCAGCCCATATTGGATTTCCTGGGCGATTGGCTGCCCGAAGCTAGCGCCTCCCCCCCACCATCCTCAGCGGCAATTGAGGAGCGGCGTCGGCGTCTACCCATTCAATGAATTCGCGGATATAACTGGCGATCAATTCCGGCCGTTTGCGGATCACCCAATGGGTATCGGCAACGTCCCGCCGCCACAGAACGGTCACGAAGGGCACCGCAGCCTCAGCGAGAAACGGGCGGACATAACGATCGTTCGTGGGAACAACGATCTGCACAGGGGCATGGGCCATGCGGATCCGCGGTCGAATCATCGCCTTGAGTACGTTGGCGCGGTACATGCCCAAGCCGTTTTGCGCATCTGCGAGCTGAGTCGCATCAGGTTGGGCATCGATGCCCTCAGTCCACTTGAACCACTTGGGCCAGAACCCCTTGTATCCCATTTTCCAGCTCCATTCCGGCAGCCATGGCAACTGGAAAAACAGCACGTACAGCGAAGCCAGGAATTGACGCGCCAACAACCAAAGGTTACGAGGCTTGGGATGCGTGATCTTGCTGCGCATCCACAGCGACAGGTGATCCAGACACGGACCCGAGATGCTGGTGAACGATGCGATGCGGCCTTTCAGCCGCTCTTCGGTGACGGATTCCCAACTGTGGACTGAGCCCCAATCGTGCCCCACCAGATGAAACGGCTGTTGCGGCGACACCAGATCGGTCACCGCCACCAGGTCATCCACGAACCGGGCCAATGCATATCCACGCGTGGCATTGGGTTTGCTGGATTGACCGGCACCGCGGCAATCGTAGGTCACCACGACAAACTCTTTCGACAGATGCTCGCGGATCGGCCGCCACACTTCAGCGTTATCGGGATAGCCGTGAACCAAAACCACGGTGGGCGCGTCTGGCTTGTCGGGAGGCATCGACACCTCTACCGACAAATTCACGCCCCTTGAGCGAACCCATACATGCTGGCTGGCCCCCATCTTGTCCCCTTTGTCACGAAACTGCCACAACAAGATCGCGTCATGGTACGTGTCGGACAACCGGGTGTGTCAGATGGTAAACACCATGATCATTTCAGGACAATGTTGGTGAAGGTCGACGCGAGCAGGGGCTTAGCAGAAGCCGGTGGCGCCACTTCGGCATCGGCGTTGCGCCCCCAGCCATATACCGAACCGTCGCCAGCCTGAATCAGGGTGTGAGGTGCCATGTCAGGCGACACAGCGATCTGGCTGACCGCAACGCCCGAGGCCATCAACAAGGTGGGAACGGTGCCGGGGTAGGCCGAGCTGGTCAACACTTTCAGCCCGTCCACGGCGCCCCAACCATACAACGCGCCGTCCTTGCCGATGGCATAAGCTGCGCCAGCCTGGGTCACCAACACCTGATTGATCGCGGGGGCACCCACCAGGCTCATGTCGACCTGCGCAGGCGTGCTGCGTGGGTCTAGCGTCGTGTCACCCAGTTGTCCCTTGGCATTGCTGCCCCAGCCGTAGACCGCGCCCGTCTTTGTCACGGCCAGGCAGTTGTCCTGCGCACAAGATGCTTGAACAACATTGCTCAACCCGCTGACCGCCGCACCGGCCAATGCAGTTGGCACGCCCTTGGTGTCGGACGTTTGCACCGTCAACCGCGAAACCGCACCTTGCTTGTCGATGGCCAAAACTGATCCGCAGGTGGTGTCCATGCCGTCACTCAAGGCATGAATCTCGCCCAGGCCTGACACGGTGATGCCCTTTGCTGTGGTGCTCAATTCTGAAGCGGGCACTGCTCGCACGACGCCGTCCGTCCCCAGCGCCAACAGCAAGGCACCGGTTCCGGTACCGCAAGCACGTGCCGAAGCCACGGCCCCCAAGCCTGTCAGTTGAACAGGCTGGTCATGCATGACCCCCGCGGCATCCATCCCCCAAATCGCCAGGGTGCCATTTGAATCAATGGCCCAACTGGCGTGCAAGGAAGAGGCCCACGTGGCCGCGCCCACAGATTTCCAACCATTCGTCGCGGGCTGGGTGCCCACGGTTGCGCCCCAGGACTGAATCTGCCCCACCGCGTTGATCCCCAGAGAGTAGCCGCTGCCTGCCGCCAAAGGTTCGCTCTTCACATCCACCACGGCAACGGGCTGGGCCGGGCCAGATCCGGATGTCGTCAGGTTGGTGCTGGAACCACTGCCCCCGCCACCTCCGCAAGCCGTCAGGCTCAGTGAGGCAGCCAGAATCGTCACCCCGCCAAGGGTTGTCCATGTCGATTTCATCTTTGTCCTTTGCGTCCGTCGTCAGGTCTGCCCATCTGCCGATGGGATCACGCGGGCTGACGTTGTCGTGACGCCCCCCACAGTCCACTTGTCGGGGCTCAAGAATGATGTGAAATTGTTACGATGCCGTGAACAACCCTGCCCAAAGCGGCAAGCCAGGCCCCAAACTCATACCTGCCCCCCATGTCTTGGGGAGGTCTATGACTGAAAAGATGAGCGATACCCCCCATCACACGCCCGCCCCCACGCCCCAACTGCAGGTTCGCCGCCTGGCGATCGACACCTACCGTGAAAACGTGGCCTACCGAACGGAGGGCTTTCAAGCGCCCTCCAAGGTGGAAGTCAGGGCCAACGGCAAGCGGATTCTGGCCAGCCTCAATGTGGTGGATGACGCTCCCATCTTCATCAGCCAGGCCGAGCCCGCCAGCTCGATTCCGGCCCTGCACCGCAAGATCGCCGGCGAGCGCCTCAATCAGGAAGACTATCGTGCCATCGTGCGCGACATCGCCGAGCACCGCTATTCCAAGATCGAGCTGACTGCCTTTGTCGTCGCGTCCAACCAGGGGCAGCTTGATCGTGAAGAGGTGTACTACCTCAACGAGGCGATGGCCTCGGTGGGGCGCAAGCTCGACTGGCGGGAGCACCCGGTGGTCGACAAGCACTGCATCGGAGGCATCCCTGGCAACCGCACCTCGATGTTGGTGGTGCCCATCGTGGCCGCGCACGGGATGCTCTGCCCGTTCTGAGATGGCCACCCTGCTCCATTTCGAGGACGAACGAAATCCAGTACTTCGGCTTGCGGCGGCCTGCTCGCTGCCGTCGGCCTGCATCGAGTCGCATCGTTTTCCGGACGATGAGTTGAGGCTGCGTCTTCCCGTCAACGCAACCGGACACCTCGATTCAACCTTGGTCATCTACCGCAGCCTAGATCGCCCCAACGATAAGCTCGTTCAACTGCTGCTGACCGTCCGAGAGGCCCGGGCCCTGCGTGCCCAGCGGATCTTGCTGGTGGCTCCTTACCTGGCCTACATGCGGCAGGACTCATCACGGTGGATCCTCACCTTCATCGCATCAGCCGCTTGGAAGAAGCCATTCCGCTCGACTACGCCGTTGCGCTCAATGGCGCGGCAGCCTTGTCGGATTGCATTGCGCAGCAGCTTGAAGCACCTTTGTTGATTGGCCCCGATGCTGCGCGAGCCCGTTGACGCCTGGCTGCGTCTGGGACAATGATGCCCCATCCTCACACCAGATTTTTCGACCATGGCCTTCGTCGACAACCTTCAACTGCTGCCTACCGTAGACCACCTCAGTGCCCTGGATCTGCTGGATCCTCAGGGCCAAGTCGTGGCCACCCTTCACAACCAACCCGGTCAGGCCGGTTCTTTGCGGGTGTATGCCGCCCTGGCTGACAAGCATGGCGCCATCAATGCCGCCGCTGCGAAAGAGGGGCTGGAGATTTACGCCGAGCACACAGCCGACGCCCTCGCCCATCCAGGCAAACATCCCAATATTGACCGACTGATCCACATTCGAGATGAAGGCCTGAGTCTGACGGTTGTCAAGCAAGCCGCCTGAACCACCATGAGCGAATCCTGGTACGACCGGCACATCCTGCCCTACCTGATCGATCTGGCTTGCGGCGTACCGCCCGTGGCCAAACAACGGCAGAAGGTTGTGCCCCAGGCCAAAGGCCGCGTGCTGGAAGTGGGGCTGGGCACGGGGCTGAACGTCCCGTTTTATGACCGGTCTCAAGTGAGTCAGGTGGTCGGCGTGGATCCCGCATTGCGCATGCATCGTCTGGCCGACAAACGCATCAGCCGAGCAGGGTTGAGTGTCGATCTGATTGGCCTGTCGGCCGAAAAGCTACCGGCCGAGAGCCAGTCATTTGACACCGTGGTGTGCACCTATACCCTGTGCACCATCCCAGACCCTGCCACCGCGCTGGCGGAAATGAAACGGGTGCTGAAGCCGGGCGGCAAACTGCTGTTTTCCGAACATGGGCGATCACCGGATGCATCCGTCTTGCGTTGGCAGCAAAGGCTCCAACCCTGGTGGTCCAAGCTGGCCGGAGGCTGCCAACTGGATCGCGACATCCCCTACCTGCTGAAGGACGCCGGGTTCGAAGTGGCTGTCGAATCCCGCTACCTGCCGGGCCCCCGTTTCGTGTCTTACCACTACTGGGGCCAGGCCTGGGTCAAGTGACTCGGCCTCGCTGAGTCACCCACCCTGTATCACCCCACCCACTTGCGGGCATTGCGGAACATGCGTAGCCAGGGGCTGGCATCGCTCTTGTTGCCGCTGGTCCAGCTCATCTGGATGTTGCGGAACACGCGCTCGGGGTGCGGCATCATGGCGGTGAAGCGGCCATCGGCGGTGGTGACGGCGGTGAGCCCGCCGGGGCTGCCGTTGGGGTTGAACGGGTAGGCCTCGGTGGGTGCGCCGTGGTGGTCCACAAAGCGCATCGCGGCCAGGGCCTGCGCCTGAAGCTGCGCTGGGTCGCCGCGATGGGCAAAGTTGGCAAACCCTTCTCCATGCGCCACGGCAATCGGCAATCGGCTGCCCGCCATGCCTGCAAAAAACAGGCTGGGAGATTCCAGCACTTCCACCATGCTCAGCCGGGCTTCGAAACGCTCGCTCTGGTTGGTGGTGAAACGCGGCCAGGCGGCAGCGCCAGGGATGATGTCGGCCAGTTCGGCAAACATCTGGCAGCCATTGCACACCCCCAGCCCAAAGGTGTTGCCACGGGCAAAAAAGCCCTGAAACTGGTCTGACAGCGCGGGATTGAAGGTGATGCTGCGCGCCCAGCCGATCCCAGCCCCCAGGGTGTCGCCGTAGCTGAATCCGCCGCAGGCCACCAGGCCTGCAAAGTCCTTGAGCTGCGCGCGGCCGGTTTGCAGGTCGGTCATGTGCACGTCGTAGGCCTCAAACCCGGCTTCGGTGAACGCATAGGCCATTTCCACATGCGAGTTGACGCCCTG
>JAGWLR010000050.1 GCA_028864885.1 Burkholderiales bacterium
CTGCAACATGTTTACACTACAAGCAAATCCGAAAAAACGCCGCTAAACCATTGATTCATATAACAACAGCCCCCTGAAAATGGCAAAAACAAGGGGCGAGGTGTCGAACTCGGGAGTACGGTGGGGGCATCCTGGCCCCGTTGAATGGACCGGTGATCCTGCCCGTGCGGGTGGCGGGCAACTGTGGGGCCGAAGTCAGCGACATCATCGAAGGCATGCTGTGGTCGGCGGGAATTGCCTATCAGGGAAGCCCGGCCGTGAACCCCCATCCAGCCCGCATCATCAACCTCAGTTTTGGCGGAGATGGGGGCTGTGACGATACCGGGATCCGCGATGTGGCCTGGTTGTACCGGCAGACCATTGCGGCGCTGAAGGCACATGGTACCCTGGTCGTCGCCTCGGCCGGCAATGGCAACGATCAAGGGGCGCTGGCGACGCCGACTCGGCCTGCGAGTTGCCCGGGTGTGCTGGCCGTGACCGCGCTGCACGAGCAAGGATTCAAAGCCAGCTATGCTAATTTGATTGATTCATCGCGCTACCAGGGGCTGGCGGTCGATGGTGGCGATGTGCCCCAAACGCCCTGGGAGACCACGGGCATCTACACCACATCGAACGGCAGCCCTCAACAGGCCGACCCAGCGCAGTACAACATGGCCTATGTGGCCGGGACGAGTTTTTCGGCCCCGACTGTGGCAGGCGTGGCCGCCCTGATGCTGGCGGTGGACCCCTACCTGTCGGTCGATGAGCTGGTGAATGGCTTGTTGAGCACGGCCTTGCCTCATATCAGCGCGGCCGATGCGGCAGCTTGGGGGATGCCCGATTTGCCGACCTGTGTGGCAGGCGTGGCCATGCAGCGCTGTTATTGCACGACCTCCACTTGCGGCGCAGGGCGGCTGGATGCCGAGGGCGCCATTCAATATGCGCAGGCTCAACTGGCAGCGCATCCCCATGGCACGACGGCCTGGCAATCAGGCGGCAGCGTGGATTATTTTGAACCGGGGCGAATGCAGGCGAGCTCGGTCACGGATCCCACGGTCAGTCAGACCGGTGGTGGTGGGGGCGGTGCCTTGGATAGCGCCAGCCTGGCGGTTCTGGCCTTGTGTCTGGGGCTCACGCTCATTGGGGGTGGCAGGCGCTGAAAGCCTTGCCAGCGGGCAGTTTGATGCCGCCCAATGTCACTTGCGTCTTCGGTGTGGCCAGGGGCACGCGAACCACTTGCAGCTCCATCGGCGGCCGAGATGTCACGACCCGCGCGGTGCGGATGCCTCGGGCCCGCCAGGCCTCCAGAGCTGCTACCGCCTCGTCCTGGCGATTGAACCGCCCCAAGGACAAGCCATGCGCCAGGGCCGCAGGCGTCTGGATTTCTTCCAGGTTCATGTTGCGCATGCGTTTGAGCTCCTGAACCTTGCGGGCGTACAGCGTGGCGTCAGGGTAGGGGCCCATGTACACCAGGTATTCACCGGGCACCGACACCTGTTCACTGGTCCAGCTACCGGCGGGCATTTGGGCGCGCATGGCCTCGTTGACCTGAGCGGACTCGTTGGAATCGAAGGGGCCGGCTTCCAGGCAGACCGCTTGCTCGGGTGGGGCGCTGGCTTCAGACGGTACCGGGCTCGGGGCGCTGCCCGCATCGGGTTCGCTTGGCACCAAAATCAGCTTGTCTGGGTGGATTTGTTGGCTGAGCCGCTGGGGTTCGTGCTGGGCCTCAGGCAGGACACCGATGAAGCTGTTGAGCCAGCCGTGGGTCCACGCATAAAACGTGGCATTGACAAGCAGCAAAACAAGCACCAGGGAACGCAGCATGGGGGATTCGTCGATTAAGGGGTTTGCAGGCGGACGCTGACGTCGCCTGTCGTCCACGTTTGGATTTCTTTGTCAGTATGCACGAGTAAGGCACCCTGTTCGTTCACGCCCAGGGCCTGGCCTTGTTGGTCGGGGGCCAGGGCGCCGAGGTCGGTGGTGCCGGCACGGGACCACAGTTGCACGGTGTGGCCAAAGAGTGCGTCCCGATCGCGGTAAGCCGCTGCCAACGGGGCAAAGCCCTGTTGTTCGAATCGCAATACCGCGCGTACCAGTTCGGGGGCCAGCCAGCTCCAGACTTGGCCGGGGGTGAGGCGCGGGGCGTCGGTTGACCAGTGTTCTTGCAAGCTGGCAGCTTGAGCCTGATCCGGCACAGGCCCCACGTTCAGTCCCACGCCGATGACCACCCAGCGCTGCTGCTGCGGCAAACTCGGCACCCCTGTGGCTTCGATCAGGATGCCGCCCAGTTTGCGCTGATGCCACCATAGGTCGTTGGGCCATTTCAGCTGGGTCACAGGGGCGGGGTAGCCGAGTTGGCTGAAAGCCACATCCAGGGCCCGAGCCAGGGCCAACCCAACGGCCAGCGACAGGGCGCTGCCGCCCCCAGGGATGGTGTCGAGCTTCAGGGGCAAGCCCAACGAAAACGTGAGGCTCTGACCGGGCTGGGCCGACCATTGACGTCCCTGGCGCCCTCGGCCTGCTGTTTGGTGGACAGCGGTCAACAGCGTGGGCGTGGTGAGCCCTTGCCGAGCCTGCTCCATCAAGGCGGTGTTGGTGGAGGCCAGGCTGGGCACCACATCGACCGACAAGCCAGGGCAATGCGCCACGGTGTTTTCCCAGATGACTTCGGCGGCGGCATTCAAATCTGCCAGAGCCTGGTCGTCGGTCAGCGCAGCCATGCTCTCAGCGACGGCGTTTGGGGGCCAGCATCGTGCCCCGGCAGTTGTCGGCGCCACACCAGCAGGCGTATTCCTTCTTGAGCTTGGCGGTCATGCGGGCGTCGATCACCAGGCCGTAGTCGAAAAACAGCTCTTCGCCAGGGTGGATGTCGCGCAGGGCCTTCAGGAAAACTCGGTTGCCATCCTGCTCGGCTTCGAGATTGGGGGCGCAGGAGTGGTTGATCCATTTGGCCGAATTGCCCTGATACTTTCCGTCAATCACATGCCCGTCGTCCAGATGGAAGTAAAAGGTGTGATTGGGTTGTTCAGGATCGTGGGGGTGGCGATCCAGTGCTTCCTGCCAGGAGATGATCTCGCCCTTGTACTCGATGACGGTGTCGCCCGCTGGGATAGGCTGGATGGCGTACACGCCCTTGCCGTGGATGCCGGATTGGCGCACCTGAACACGACGACCTTGACCGGATGAAGAAGAGGGTGCTTGCGTCATCGACAACTTTATGTACATTGAAATGAGTGGGCGCGCGCGTGTGCGTGTGTGCGCATGCGTACGTGCGCGCGAGGCCCGATTCTAGTCAACAAAAACACTGAACCCATGAGCAAAGCCCTGGTCATCGCTGAGAAGCCCTCTGTTGCACAAGACATCGTGCGGGCCTTGACGCCGGTTGATGGCAAGTTCGAAAAACACGACGAATATTTTGAGAGCGAGCACTATGTGGTCAGCTCCGCCGTCGGCCATCTGGTGGAAATCAAGGCGCCGGAAGAATTCGATGTGAAGCGCGGCAAATGGAGTTTTGCCCACTTGCCGGTCATTCCGCCTCACTTCGATCTGAACCCGATCGATAAAAGCAAGGGGCGCCTCAATGCCCTGGTCAAGCTGATCAAGCGCAAGGATGTCGACACCTTGGTCAACGCGTGTGACGCGGGGCGCGAAGGGGAGTTGATCTTTCGCCTGATCGTGCAATACGCGCAGGACAGCACGGCCACGACCAAAGCCAAGGGCCTGGGCAAGAATGTCCAGCGCCTGTGGCTGCAAAGCATGACGCCGCAAGCCATTCGCGACGGCTTTGATAAATTGCGCACCGATGCTCAGATGCAACCGCTGGCCGATGCCGCACGATGCCGTTCCGAGGCCGATTGGCTGGTGGGCATCAATGGCACGCGTGCCATGACGGCATTCAACTCACGCGATGGCGGTTTCTTCCTGACCACAGTGGGCAGGGTGCAAACGCCTACCTTGTCCATCGTGGTAGAGCGGGAAGAGAGGATTCGCAAGCACGTCTACCGTGATTACTGGGAGATTCGCGCCAGCTTTGGCGCCGCCCAGGGTGCCTACGAAGGCAAGTGGTTCAACCCCAACTGGAAAAAGAACGAGCAAGATCCCGAAGCCAAGGCCGATCGGATCTGGTCGCAGGCCGACGCCGATGACATTGCCAAGGCCGTAGACGGCCGCCCCGGTACGGTCACGGAAGAATCCAAGCCCAGCACGCAGTCGAGTCCCTTGCTGTATGACCTGACCACGCTGCAGCGTGAGGCCAACTCGCGTTTTGGTTTCAGTGCCAAGACCACCTTGTCGCTGGCACAGGCCTTGTATGAAAAGCACAAGGTGCTGACTTATCCGCGTACTGACTCGCGTGCCCTGCCTGAGGACTACCTCAGTGTGGTCAAACAGACCATGGGCATGATCGCTGACGAGGACATGCCGGGCCCGCTGCGTGAATTGGCGCAGCATGCCCGCGTGGCTTTGAATGAAGGCTATGTGAAGCCGAACAAGCGCGTGTTCGACAACAGCAAGATCTCGGATCACTTTGCCATCATCCCCACGCTACAGGCCCCCCGAAGTTTGAGTGAGGCCGAAGCCAAGTTGTATGACATGGTGGTCAAGCGCTTCCTGGCCGTGTTCTTCCCGCCCGCTGAGTTCATGGTCACCACGCGGATCACGAAGGTGGCCGTGCCGGGCGCGGAGCATCATTTCCAGACCAATGGCAAGGTGCTGGTCAAGCCCGGCTGGATGGCCGTGTATGGCAAGGAAGCCCAGGATGAGGATTCGGGGGCCAACCTGGTGGCCGTGCAGCCCAATGAATCCGTGTCAACGGACGATGTGGCGGTCAATGCGCTCAAGACCAAGCCGCCTGCCCGCTACACCGAAGCCACCCTGCTGAGTGCGATGGAAGGGGCTGGCAAGCTCATCGACGACGAAGAGCTGAAGGCCGCCATGACCGAGAAGGGCTTGGGCACGCCAGCCACGCGCGCGGCCATCATCGAAGGTCTGATCACCGAGAAGTACATGCTGCGTGAGGGACGCGAGCTGATTCCGACCGCCAAGGCCTTCCAGCTCATGACCCTGCTGCGTGGGCTGGGCGTGGAGGACTTGACCAAGCCCGAGCTGACGGGCAACTGGGAGTTCAAGCTCTCGGAGATGGAAAAGGGCCGTTTGAGCCGCGATGCCTTCATGGCCGAGATTGCGGCGATGACCGAGCGGGTGGTGCAAAAGGCCAAGGAATACGACCGCGACACCATCCCGGGTGATTACGCCACCTTGAAGACCCCTTGCCCGAACTGCGGCGGCGTGGTCAAGGAGAACTATCGCCGCTTCACCTGCACCGGTAAGCAAGGCGGCGACAACGAAGGCGCCACCGGCTGCGGCTTCAGCATGACCAAGATTCCCGCTGGGCGGAGCTTCGAGTTGGTTGAGGTGGAGCAATTGCTGCGCGAGCACAAACTGGGGCCGCTGGAAGGCTTCCGATCCAAGGCGGGTTGGCCCTTCACCGCCGAGCTCAAGCTGGTGCGGGATGATGAGCTGAACAACTGGAAGATGGAGTTCGACTTCGGCGAAGACGCCAAGAAGGACGAAGAGGCCGGCGAGGCGGTCGACTTCAGTGGGCAGACCAGCCTGGGTACCTGCCCGAAGTGCCAGGGCCATGTCTACGAGCATGGCGCCAACTACGTGTGCGAGCACGCCGTAGGGCCGGCTACCTGCGATTTCAAGAGCGGCAAGATTATCCTGCAGCAGCCGATTGCCCCCGAGCAAATGGGCAAGTTGCTGGCGACCGGCAAGACGGACCTGCTGGAGAACTTCGTGTCCAACAAGACGCGCCGCAAGTTCAAGGCCTTCCTGAGCTGGGACGCCAAGGCTGGCAAGGTGGGCTTTGAATTCGAGCCGAGAGCGGCCAAAGCCCCTGCCAAAAAAGCGGTTGCCAAAAAAGCTGCTAAAAAGGTGGCATGAGCGCCCTAAGGAGGGAATGTTGCCATGGCCTGGATCCGCACGAGTCGTCATTTTCTGCACCCTGACAGCGGGATGATTCATCCTCATGCCAGTGAGATCACCCCTCAGTCTGTTTACGAAGATCGCCGCCGCCTCTTGAAAGAGGCGGGGTGGCTGGGGGCCGGGCTGGGCTTGGGGGCGACCGGCCTGCCCGCTTGGGCGGCGGTGCAGGGGCCGGGCGTGCCGCCTGTAGAGCGCCCCGGCAAGCTGGCCGCTTTGAAGACCGTTCGCAGCGCGGTGCCTGGGGCAGTGGTGAGCGACAAGCTCACTCCGTATGAGGACGTCACCACCTACAACAATTTCTACGAATTCGGCACCGACAAGGATGAGCCCGCCGAGCGGGCACACACGCTGCGCCCTCGCCCCTGGTCGGTGATGGTTGATGGCGAGGTCGGCAAGCCGCAGCGCTTCGACATCGACTCCCTGATGAAACTGGGGGCTCTGGAAGAACGCATCTACCGCCTGCGCTGCGTCGAAGGCTGGTCGATGGTGATCCCCTGGGTGGGATTTTCCTTGTCGACCCTGCTGAAGAAGGTCGAGCCCAATAGCCGTGCCAAGTATGTCGAGTTCACGACCTTGGCTGATCCGCAGCAGATGCCCAAGGTGACGACCCGCATCCTCGACTGGCCATATGTCGAGGGGCTCCGCATGGACGAAGCCATGCACCCGCTGACCTTGCTGACGTTTGGTTTGTACGGCGAGGTGCTGCCCAATCAGAACGGGGCCCCGGTGCGCGTGGTGGTGCCGTGGAAGTACGGGTTCAAGAGCGCCAAGTCACTGGTGCACATCCGCCTGGTCGAGCAGCAGCCGGTGTCATCGTGGACCAAGGCCAACGCGCGCGAATACGGCTTCTATTCAAACGTGAACCCGCACGTCGACCATCCCCGCTGGAGTCAGGCCACCGAGCGTCGTCTGGGCGACGGCGGCTTGTTTGCGCCTCGACGTGCCACTTTGATGTTCAACGGCTACGAGGCCCAGGTCGGACAGCTGTATGCTGGGATGGATCTGAAGAAATACTATTGATCCATGCAATTGTCTCGAGTGAATCAATGGCTGCTCCGTCCTTGGGGCAAGCCTGTGTTGTGGTTGTTGTGCGCGCTGCCGGTGATGCACTTGGTCTATGCCGCCTTCGCTGACCGTCTGGGGGCCAATCCGGCACAAAAGCTGATCCTTGAAACAGGCGAGTGGACCTTGCGTTGGTTGTGGCTCACGCTTGCGATTTCGCCCTTGCGGGAGCTGGCGTCGCTGCCGGCCTTGTTGCGCTTCCGTCGTTCATTGGGGGTAACGACCTTCATCTATGCCTTGCTGCATTTCGTTTGCTATGCCTTTTTGGACAAGGGCTTGGTGATCGACGACATCATCAAGGATGTGCTCAAGCGCAACTTCATCTTCGTGGGCATGGCGGCGCTGCTGTTCATGACGCCCCTGGCGCTGACCTCGTTCAATGCCGCCATCCGGGCCATGGGGGGGCGCAACTGGCAGCAACTGCACAAGCTGGTGTACCTGGTGGCCTTGCTCGGCTTGCTCCACTTTTACTGGAAGAGGGCGGCCAAAAACGACACCGGTGAAGTCATGGTCTACGCGGTGATTCTGGCCGTGTTGCTCGGCTGGCGAGCGATGCGCAAGGGCGGCTTCAAGGCGTTGTGGCAAGTTCGCTAAGCCCTGATCGACGGGGGCTGCATGATTGACCTGCTGTTGTTGTTTGTGCCCTTCTTTGCCCTCGTGCTGATGGGGTGGGGGGCCGCGCGCGGCGGGCTGCTGCCGTTGGAAGGCATCGGCGCCATGAACACCTTTGTGCTGTTCTTTGGGCTGCCCGCGATGGTGTTTCGGCTCAGTGCCAGCGGGGCGCTGCAGCAACCTGGCGTGTTGGGGCTGCTGCTGGCGTATGGGCTGGCAGGCGGCTTGATGATGGTGTTGGCTCTGGTGTGGGCCATGGACGCCGATCTGTCTCGGCGGGATGGAGGGCTGGTGGCCCTGGTCACAGCGTTTCCGAACACGGGCTTTCTGGGCTTGCCACTGCTGACCAGCCTGCTGGGGGCCAAGGCGGCCGGGCCGGTGGCGGCCACCCTGATCATCGATGTGCTGATCCTCAGCTCTTTGTGTCTGGCTTGGGCCCATTCCAAGCCGGAACACGGCCAGCACGATGACGTCTGGCAGGCTGTGGGGGCGTCCTTGAAAGGGGCCTCACGCAACCCTTTGTTGTGGTCCATGGCCGCTGGGCTGGCCGTTTCTGTGGCGGGCTGGCGTTTGCCTCACCCGGCGGATGAAACCCTGCGATTGCAGAGCCTGTCGGCCTCACCCGCGGCCTTGTTCACCTTGGGGGCGATGCTGGCGCGAGCACAGATGGCGCAGGCCGGGCACGCCGAGTTGCCATCAGGCCGTATTGCTTTGTGGGCTGGCTTGAAGCTGGCAGCCCATCCTGCAGCGGTGTGGCTGTTTGCCCAGGGCCTGGCCTGGGTTGGCGTTCAGGTGCCGACAGAAGGCTTGATCACCTTGATGCTGGCGGCCGCCCTGCCCAGTGCCAGCAACGTGTCGATGCTGGCCGAGCGAGAGCAAGCCAACACCGCCTTGGTGGCCCGCATCATTTTGTGGACCACCGCGGCGGCGTTGCTGACGATCAGCCTGTGGGCCCATACGCTGGGCCTGCGTTGACTCAGCTGACGGTGACGGCGGTCACGCCCTTGAGCACGGTGGCCGTGGTCGTGCGGGCGATCACCGAGGTGCTGGGCGCCGCGTTGCCGACCAGACGGTTGACCTGGTTGAACTGACAGGTCAGCTTGTCTTGCGTGAGCGTGACGACCGCGAAGCCTTGGGCGTCGGTGCGAGCGAATTTCAGCCAGGGGTTCGACTGCAAGCCCGACAACACCTGAGCCAGGCCCAGCAGTGAGGTGTTGAAGCTTGGATCGGTCTTCAAGCCAGCCAGCAGTTGCTCGGTCAGGGCATCGAGTTGGGCTTCAGGGGCACCGGCTTGCGCGAGGGCGCCACGCACTTGCACACGGGCCTGCTCGGCCAGTGCGTTCAGATCCGGAGCGGTCTGGCCCATGGTGTAGTCAAGCAGATTGAACGTGATGTTCAAGGTGCCCAAGGGGGTGCCGGTGGGGATGCTGATCGGGTAGTAGACCAGGGTGGCCAGGTCGGCCGACAAGCTGCCAACCGCATCGCGCAGGTACGAGAAGAACGAGTCGGAGCTCATGCCCGCAGTGACCAGATCGACCATGGCCGGGGTGCCGCCGTTGGTCGCATCGAAGTCGTCGTTGACTGTGCCGGCAAAGAAAGAGTGAATGTCGCCGGTCAGGGCCACCACGTTCTGGATGTTGTTGCTGCGCAGGTGCTGCATCAGGTTCTTGCGCTCGGCGTTGTAGCCATCCCATTGGTCGCAGTTGAGCAGGAACTTGGCGAAATAGGGAGCCAGCGCAGCCTGCTTGCCCGAGGCGATGATAAACGGCGAGTTGGCTTGATTGGCCTGGATGTCAGGCTTGATGTAGCCAAACGCCAGTGTCTGGGCAGCAGCAGTGACTTGGGCTGTGGTGCCGGCCGCGGCAGCCGATTTGGCGGCGTTGTAGCAGGCAAGGGCAATGCCGGCCTGGGTGGGGCTCAAGCCGGCACCGACGGCGGCGGCCAGGGGGTCGGTGGACATGGCATCGGCGGTGGCGATGGCCACGCCCGCTGCGCCAGCGGTGGCTTGATCGGCGCCCGCGGTGACGGCGGCGACGATGGCAGCGGCCACGGGCACATTGCCACCCGCGCTAGGGATCACGTTGCCGATGTTGGTGGCCAGCGTGCTGATTGAGCTCAAGGCCACCAGGGTGGCGATGGCGTCGGTACCACTCAGTCCCATGCGCAGCAAGGAGACTTCATTGCCCCACAGCTTCCAGGTGGCCGTGGCGCTGCTCATGGTGTCTTTCCACCAGGCGCGTTGGGTGTCGCCCAACATGGACACGAGTGTCAGGTTGCCGCCGGCTGCAGCGATCTTGGCGGCCTCGACGGTGCTCAGGGTGTTTTGGGGCACCATGTAGCGGGCGCCGATGCTGCCCAGTTGCTGTCCGGTCAAAGGATTGGGGGCGGCTTCGGGGATGATGTGATCCGAGCGGTACAGACGCTCGTCGGTCATCACCAAGTGAGCCAGGTTACCGAACTGGAAGTCGCGATAAATTTGGATGCCGTTGATGTCGGTCGCCTTGTCGTCGTAGATGACATCGGCCGGCATGAACTCATACCAGGCCTGGTTGGCATTCAAGCGGCGGGTTTTTTGGTGGGTGTTGTCGCCCACGGTGCCATTGAAGGTGCCGTTGTCATAGGTCTCGGCGTCCTGCCAGCAGTCGTCAGAGAACTCATGGTCGTCCCAGATGGCGATCATGGCGAAACGCTCGTGCATGGCTTGCAGGCGCGAGTCGGTGCGGTACTGCTTGTACAGGTAACGGTAGTCGGCCAGCGTGGTGGCGTATTTGGCGCCCGAGGTGCCGTTCTTGTAGGTGCCGTCGGGCAGGCTCAGCGCTGTGTGGCGTGACTCCACCAGTCCCGTCTGGAAGGCTTCGCCTACGGTTTCGTAGATGTAGTCGCCCAGGTGGATGAAGAAGTCCAAGTCGTCGTTCTTGGCCAGTTCGGCGTAGCCACCCCAGTGGTTGATGCTCCAGTCCTGGCAGGTGACGTAGGCAAACTTCATCTGGCTGACGCTGCTGCGCTTGGCGGGGGCCGTCTTGAAGCGCCCGACGTTCGAACGAACGCTGCCGGCCTGGAACTGGTAGTAGTAGGTCTTGCCTGGCTCCAGCCCGGTCACCTTGTGACGAGCGGTGCCGTCGAAGTCAGAATAGGCGGGGACGGGCAATTCGGCCACGCGACCGCGCAGTGGCGCGTTGCTGCCGAGCAGGCCATCGTTTGCGCTGGATGAACTGATGGTCAGGATGATGGTGACATCCGTGCCCTCGGGGACCACGGCCACATCGCTCAGGCCCGAGTTCACCACACGAGTCCACAAGACGATGCCATCGGGGCGAGGATCAGCCGAGGCGATGGATTGCGGGAATTTCCAGTTTTTGCCTGTGGCCAAGGGGGGCAGGTCAGCCACGCAACCCGACAGGGTGGTGGTCAGACCCGACGCCAGGGCGGTGGTGGTGACGAGGCTACCGAACTTCAGAAATTGACGACGATCCATGGCTGACTGCTCCAAGTTGACTCACCTCCCTGGTGAGTTATGGTGCGCATCCTAGGATTCGTTTGTGTCCGTTTCTTGACTTCGCGCGTCAATTCGAAAACAAGCGCGCAAGGGCTATCCCTGTGTGGGTTTTGGCCTTCACCACCGCTTCGGGGGTCCCCTGGGCCGCCACTTTGCCGCCACCGGTACCACCCTCTGGCCCCATGTCGATGATCCAGTCGGCCTCGGCGATCACGTCCAGGTCGTGCTCAATGACCACCACGCTGTGGCCACCATCAACCAGGCGGTGCAGCACTTTGATCAATCGCGCCACATCGGCGAGGTGCAGGCCCACGGTGGGTTCATCGAGCACATACAGGGTGTGCGGTGCCCTGTTGCCTCGCTTGGTGACATCGTCGCGTACCTTGCTGAGTTCGGTGACGAGTTTGATGCGCTGGGCTTCGCCGCCGGACAAGGTGGGCGAGGGCTGACCCAGCGTCAGGTAGCCCAGCCCGACGTCTTGCAACAGCTTGAGGGGGTGCGAAATGGCGGGCATGGAGGCGAAGAACTCCACGGCTTCGTCCACTTCCATTTTCAGCACATCGCCAATCGACTTGCCGCGCCAAGTGGCGGCCAGCGTTTCGGGGTTGAAGCGCAGGCCGTTGCAGGCGTCGCAATGCACCTTCACATCGGGCAGGAAAGCCATCTCGATGGTACGGATGCCTTGTCCTTCACATGCGTGGCAACGTCCTTCACCGGTGTTGAAGCTGAAGCGGCCGGCGGCCCAGCCGCGTGCGCGGGCTTCCAGGGTGTCGGCAAACAGTTTGCGAATGGTGTCCCAGAAGCCAATGTAGGTGGCCGGGCAGGAGCGCGGTGTCTTACCAATCGGGGTTTGGTCCACTTCCAGCACGCGGTCGACCGCGCCCCAGCCTTCCAGTTGGGTGCAGCCATGCCATTGGGGGCGTGTGGTGTCACGTTCTTTGGGGGGGATGCCGAAGGCGTGCTGCACATTGGCCAGCAGCACATCGCGCGCCAGGGTGGATTTGCCCGAGCCACTCACGCCGGTGACGGCCACCAGGCGTTTGAGCGGCACCTTCACGGTCACGTTCTGCAGGTTGTGCAGCTTGGCGCCGTGCAGGGTCAAATGCTCTAACCCAGGCGTGACTTCGCGGCGTTGGCCCAGCGGGTGCTGCATGGGCTCACGCAGGCAGCGGCCGGTGACCGAGTCGGGCGAAGCCATGATGTCTTGCACCGTACCTTCGGCCACCACCGTGCCACCGCGTTGGCCCGCGCCGGGGCCGATGTCGATGACGTGTTCGGCGCGACGGATGGTGTCTTCATCGTGCTCCACCACCACCAGGGTGTTGCCCTCCTGGCCCAACGTGTGCAGCGCGTTGAGCAGCAGTTGGTTGTCACGTGGGTGCAGGCCAATCGTGGGCTCGTCCAGCACATAGCACACGCCTTGCAGGTTCGAGCCCAATTGGGCCGCCAGGCGAATGCGCTGAGCTTCGCCACCGGACAAGGTGGGCGCGGCGCGGTCCAGACTGAGGTAGCCCAGGCCGACCTGTTCCATGAAGCTCAGCCGGCCTTTGATTTCGGTGACGATGTCGCGGGCAATGGTGGCTTCGCGGCCATCAAGTTTGAGTTGTTCAGCCCAACGCTTCGATTCCTTCACCGAATAGGCAGACAGTTCGGCAATCGACAGGTTGCGCCCAGGGCCGGTGCCGCCCAGCTTCACGGCGCGGGCGATCGCGTTGAGGCGGGCACCGTGGCAACTCGGGCAGGCGTCGTCGCTGACGTCTTCCACATCAGGTTCGGCAAAGGTTTGCTCGCGGCCTCGGTTGTCTTCGGGGTCGGAGTCGTCCAGCACCTTGCGTTGGTCGCGGGTCAAGGCCAAGCCCGTGCCCACGCAGTCTTCACACCAACCATGCTTGCTGTTGTACGAGAACAGGCGTGGATCGAGTTCGGGGTAACTGGTGCCACAGGCGGGGCAAGAGCGTTCGGTCGAGAACACCTTGACACGGCCCATGTGCAAGGTCGATTGGCCCTTTTCCAAAGCCTCGGCCAGTTTGTCGAGTGGCGAGAGCAGGTGCACCACGCCCTTGCCATGTTCCAAGGCCTGAGCCAACAACTCGCGCAAGTGGCCTTCGTTTTCAGGGGTGACCAGGACATCGCCCACAGGCAGCTCGATGGTGTGCTCGCGGTAGCGATCGATCTTCGGGCCTTTGGCGGTGCCCCAGCCGGCGGACGGAATGAATTCGCCGTCGACCCGCAGGTACGGATAGCCCTTGCTGGAGGCCCACTTGGCCAGCTCTGTGTAGATGCCCTTGCGGTTCACGACCAGGGGGGCCAGCAGGCCAATGTGCTGGCCTCGGTACTCGCGCACCCATTGGGCCGCAATGGCTTCAGGCGTTTGGGGCAGCACGGGCAGTGGTTGGCCTTCATCGTCCACACACTGGGTGCAATGCTGCACGCCCAGCTTCACGTACAGCAGGCGCAGGAAGTGGTGCACCTCGGTGGTGGTGCCCACCGTGCTCTTGCGGCCGCCACGCGACAAGCGCTGCTCAATGGCCACGGTGGGGGGAATGCCGTACACCGCATCGACTTCGGGGCGGCCTGCGGGCTGCACCAGCGAGCGGGCGTAGGCGTTGAGCGATTCCAGATAGCGGCGCTGGCCTTCGTTGAACAAGATGTCAAACGCCAGGGTCGACTTGCCTGAGCCCGACACCCCGGTGATGACGTTGAATTTGCCGCGCGGGATGTTCACGCTCATGCCCTTGAGGTTGTTCTCGTGGGCATTGACGACTTCGATGGCGCTGTGGCCAGGCGCCTTGGCGGCCAGCTCGCGGCGCTTGTCTCGGCGAGCTTTGATCAGCGCTTGCAGAGATGCGCCTTCTTCGGCGCTGTGGTCGGGGCCGATATGCGGATGGGGGGCTTGCACCTGATACGCTGTGACCCGCTCGGCCGCTTGCAAAGCAGGCACGTCCAAGCCCAGGGCCTCTTCGTATTCGCGCAGGGCCACCGCCGTGTGAGTCTGGCCCAGCCGCACCTGTTCGGGCGGGCCATAGGCCACCAGGGTGCCGCCGGCATCGCCGCCTTCGGGGCCCAGTTCGATCAACCAATCGCACGCCCGGATCACGTCCAGGTTGTGTTCGATCAGGATGATCGAATTGCCTGCGTCCAGCAGCTTGCCAAAGGCCCGCATCAGCTTGGCAATGTCGTCAAAGTGCAGGCCCGTGGTGGGCTCGTCAAACATGAAGAGCGTGCCTTTGCGTGCCACGCGCTGGCCCGTCTTGCTGGCTTGCTGCGCGGCTTCCACCAAGTGCCCGGCCAGCTTCAAACGCTGCGCTTCACCGCCCGACAAGGTGGGCACGGGTTGGCCCAGCTTCACGTAGTCCAGGCCCACATCAGCCAGAGGCTGCAGGGCACGCACCACGTCCACATCGTGCTGGAACAGGCGCACGGCTTCGGCCACGGTCAGCTCCAAGACATCAGAGATGCTGAGCTGGCGGTTGCCACGTTCGATCTTCACTTCCCGCACTTCGGCACGGAAACGTGTGCCATCGCAGTCGGGGCAACGCAGGTAAACGTCGCTCAAGAACTGCATCTCGACATGCTCGAAGCCCGAGCCGCCGCAGGTGGCACAACGGCCGGTGCCCGCGTTGAAGCTGAAGGTGCCGGCCGTGTACTTGCGTTCGCGCGCTAGTGGGGTCACAGCAAACAAGGTGCGCACGGCATCGAAAGCCCCGACATAACTGGCAGGGTTGGATCGTGCCGTCTTGCCAATGGGCGACTGGTCTACAAAGTTGACGCTGGACAGCCAATCTGCGCCCAGCAGGTCGTCGTGCTCGCCGGGGCTTTCGGTGGCTTGGCCAAAGTGGCGCAACAGAGCGGGGTGCAGGATGTCTTGGATCAGGGTGGACTTGCCCGAGCCGCTCACGCCAGTCACACCCACCAGGCGTTGCAGCGGAAACTCGATGTTGAGGTTCTTCAGGTTGTGTTGACGCGCGCCTTGCAGGATCAGTTTCGGCGTGTTGTCTTCCACCGGGCGGCGCAGGCCCAAACCAATGGTGCGGCGGGCGCCCAGGTACGCACCCGTCAATGTCTCGGCGTGCTTCAGGTCTTCGGGGGTGCCATCAAACACGATGCGGCCGCCTTGGTGGCCGGGGCCGGGGCCCAGGTCGATGATGCGGTCGGCGGCCAGCATCACGGCGGGGTCGTGCTCGACCACCACCAGGGTGTTGCCTGCGTCCACCAAGCGTTGCATGGCCACGTTGATGCGATCCATGTCGCGCGGGTGCAGGCCGATGCTAGGCTCATCCAGCACAAACAAGGTGTTGACCAGCGACGTGCCCAGGGCTGTGGTCAGGTTGATGCGTTGCACTTCGCCGCCCGACAGGGTGCGGCTTTGACGGTCCAGTGTCAGGTAGCCCAGGCCCACGTCCACCAGGTATTTCAGGCGGGTGCGGATTTCGTCGAGCAGCAAAGACAGGGCTTCGTTGTCACCCCGATTGGCCAGCGTGACGAAGCTGAAGAAGCGCTGCATGTCCTTGATGGGCAGCAGCATGAGGTCGTGCAGATTCAAGCCGGGCAGCGTTTCCAGCACCTCGCGGCTCAGGGCCGCTCCTACGGGCTTGAAGCGCTTGGCGGCCGGTAAGACGGCATCGGCGTCTTCGCGGCTACCCAGACGCCACAACAGACTTTCCAGTTGCAGGCGGGCACCTTCACACGTAGGGCAGGGTGTGTAGCTTCGGTATTTGGACAGTAGCACCCGGATGTGCATCTTGTAGGCCTTGCTCTCCAGGTATTCGAAGAAGCGCTTCAGGCCGTACCACTGTGTCGTCCAGTTGCCTTTCCAAGCGGGGTCGCCATCGATCACCCATTGCTTGTGCTCGGGGCTGAGTTGCGACCAGGCGGTATCGCGTGGCACACCGGCATCACCGGCGTATTTGATGAGGTCTTTCTGACAGTCTTCCCAAGCGGGGGTTTGCAACGGCTTCACTGCGCCGCCCCGCAGGGTCTTCTTCCCATCGGGGATGACCAGGCCCCAGTCCACGCCAATGACGCGGCCAAAGCCTCGGCAGGTGGGGCAGGCACCCGCCGCCGAGTTGAACGAGAACATGCCCGGCGTGGGCGTGCTGTAGCGGCGGTGGCTTTCGGGGCAATGCAGGCCGGCAGAGAAGCGCCACAGATCGGGTTCACCATCCCCTTCCGGCAGGGCGTACACGGTGATGTGGCCGCTGCCACGTTTGAAGGCCACTTCCAGGGCCTCCATCACGCGGGGGCGGTCCAGATCAGCGCCGGTGGGGTCTGCGCCCATGCGGAAGCGGTCGGCCACCACATCCAGCACCAGGCGTTCGTCTGCAGCCACGGCGGCTTCGTCTTGGCCCTTCTTCCCGGCGGCTTTGCTGGTCTTCTTGGCGGCAGGTTTTTTCTTGGCAGGTTTCGCGCCCTTGGCGTCTGGGGCATCTAAAGCCGAGGCGGTTTGGTTGGACGTCAACGCGGCGGAGGGCAACTCACTGGCCTTGACCACCCGCTGTGCCTGGATGCGTGAAAAGCCGCTGGCTGACAGCCACTCTTCCATCTGCTCGGGCGTGGTGTTGGCTGGCAACTCAGCCCCGAAGGTGATGACCACGCGGCGGCCACCGGGCGTGGCGGCACAGCGGGCCAGCAGGTCGTCAAACACCGATTGAGGTGAGTCTTCGCGCACCAGGCGGCCAGTGTCCTGGTCGAACAACTGGGCAGCGCGGGCGTAGAGCAGTTTCAGATGGTCGTTCAGCTCGGTCATCGTGCCCACGGTGGAGCGCGAGGTGCGAACCGGGTTGGTCTGGTCAATCGCAATGGCGGGGGGCACGCCGTCCACTCGGTCGACCGCCGGGCGGTCCATGCGGTCCAGGAACTGGCGTGCGTAGGCGCTGAAAGTCTCCACATAGCGGCGCTGGCCTTCGGCGTAGAGGGTGTCGAACACCAGCGACGACTTGCCCGAGCCACTGGGGCCGGTCACGACGGTCAACTCGCCGGTCTGGATATCGAGGTCCAGGTTCTTGAGGTTGTGCTGGCGGGCACCGCGAATGCGGATCACAGACATGAGACACCTTGAAGCTAGCGCCCGCCACAGGAGGATGCCAAATTGCGGGGCGCAAACATTCTAGGGGCGGAACTGGGGCCGGAAATGCGGCTTGATCGCCAACCATGAGGCGTGCAACGTCATTCAGAATGTGGCAACGTCCGAAATCATGTCTGAGGCGAGTTTGGAAGGCGATCAAAGTCGAGCGAAATGGGTGAATCTGCTGTTGGGGCATGATCCCAAACAGCAGCGCTATGTCGTCCGCACTGGCCTGGCAGTGGTGACTTACGGCATCGTGGGAACCGTGGGTGAAATCGCTGTGGCCGACGGCTTGGTCGAGACCTTTCCTGTCCGGATGTTTGAGGCGCTGGCTGTCTTGGCTAGCTTGCTCAGTTACGCCTTGGTGCGCTCGGGCTGGTCTAAACGATTCCATGACCCAGGTTTGACTCTGTGGCAAATGGGGTTTGGCTCGCTGCTCGCAACCTGGTGTTACCCCTACTTTGATCAGGTTCGCGGATCCCTGATTGCGTTGCAGTTGGGTATTGTGATGTTCGGCACATTCAATCTGTCTCGCTACCACTTGTGGCGTTTCTCGGTATTCGTCGTGCTGTGCATGGGCAGCATCATGTGGTGGTCGAATCACCAGTACCCGGCTCGGTATCCCGCATCGATCGAATGGGTGTATTTTGTGATGTTTGTCGGTTTGCAGCCGATTGCTGTGGTGCTGGGCAACCAATTCGGCGCCATGCGAACCAGTCTGAAACGCCACCGTGCCGAGTTGCAAGATGCGCTGCAAACCATCCGTGAGCTCGCCAGCCGCGACGAACTGACAGGCCTGTACAACCGGCGGCAAGCGGTGAGTGTTATGGAGCAATGGATCCGCAACGCCGAACAGCACGCAGCCGTGTGCTCGCTGGCTATGATCGATCTGGATCTGTTCAAACAAATCAATGACGACCACGGTCACCACGTCGGGGACGAGGCCCTGAAAGCGTTTACCGCAGAGGCGCAAGAAACACTCAGGGGCTCGGAGCTGATCGCGCGTTGGGGTGGAGAAGAGTTTCTGGTTCTGCTGCCGCGCACTGATACCGAAGGGGCGCGCCATGCTATGGCAAGGTTGCGCGAGCGGCTGAAGTTTCATCAGATCTCGGCCGAGACGCCAGCGTTGCGGGTCTGCTTTTCGAGCGGGGTGACAGACCTGCGTGCCGGCGATCAGCTGGAAAGCGTTTTGCAACGGGCCGACCAAGCCTTGTATCAGGCCAAGCGTCAGGGCAGGGGAAGAGATGTCGTGCACGTTGAAAACATGTCAACATGAACGGTCTTTCAATCCGATTCGAACTTTGCCATGATCTTTAAGCGCTTTGTCCTGCCCCTGCTGCTCTTGATCGCTTTGCTCGCGGGCTATTTTTACCTGGCCCTGCACTGGAGCTACTCCAGCGGTGAGCGTGCCGGCTGGATTCAAAAGTTGTCAAAAAAAGGGTGGGTCTGCAAAACATGGGAAGGTGAATTGGCATTAGTGTCGGTATCCTGATCGGCTGTCTCTGCGGAGAACTTTGTGGCTCAAAAAACACCGTCCGGTTCCTGTCCAGCAGCACCTCATCCCCAGGAAACTGAGCGTCTAGAGGCACTGAAGGGACTTCAGATTCTCGATACGCTGGCTGAGCCGATGTTCGACGACATTGCCGAGTTGGCTGCACAGATCTGCGGAACGCCGATTGCCCTCATCTCGCTGGTTGATGCTGATCGGCAGTGGTTCAAGGCTAAGGTGGGTGTCGATGCGCAAGAGACTCCGCGCGAAATGGCGTTTTGTGCTCATGCCATCTTGCAGGCAGATGATGTTCTGGTGGTCAACAATGCATTGGAAGATGAGCGCTTCGCCACCAATCCGCTTGTTCTGAATAACCCGAACATCCGCTTTTACGCCGGAGCCCCTATCGTGACGGCGGAAGGTCTACCGGTGGGAACGGTTTGCGCGATCGATCGGCAACCCAAGGCATTGGCTCCGCACCAACTGCGAGCTTTGCAGGCGCTTTCTCGACAGGTTTCGCGCTTGTTCGCTTTCAGGCGAGCGGCTATCGATCATTTGGCGCAAGCCGAATCGGCATTGCGCGCGCGTGAGCAAGAGGCTGAGCGGCTGATGGCGTTTACCGTCATGGACCTCGACCTCAAGGCTTTTGTTAACCATGATTACCGCTACTTGGCTGTGAATGCCGCTTATCAGCGTTACTGGAAGCGCGACGTTGAACAAATTGTTGGCCGGACAGTTGAAGAGGTACGAGGGCGAGATCATTTCCACTCACGATTGAAGCGGCACATTGATCTAGCCTTGTCTGGCGAAGCTTCATCATTTGAGGCTGATTCGCTGTATCCCGGTAAAGGGATGCGTCGCATGCAGGTCAGATTCGCTCCCGTGCGAACCGCTGATGGAGCCGTGCTGGGTGTTGTGATTGATGAGCACGACATTCAGGATCTTGCTGATGCGGCTCAAAAATTGAGGGATACCATCACTGCGCTGGAGAAGAAAACCCTCTCCCAACAAAAATTCATCTACATGCTTTCGCACGATTTGCGTGAGCCCGTTAACACCATTGTTAATTTTTCGGGTGTCTTGCGTCAAAGGTTATCAACCGGAACGCAAGCTGAATTGCTTCGGTTTGCCGAGTTTGTCCACGGCGGGGGCACCCGCTTGAAGGCTTTGCTCGACGACCTTCTGGAGTACGTGCGTCTTGAACATCAGGCAGTACGTCGCGAGTCGGTGAAACTGTGTGAGCTGGTTGAGGGGGTGGTTTCCGACTTGGGCGATGCCATTGAGAGAACAGGCGCTCAAATCGAGTGTGATGCCCATTTGGAGTTGCAGTGTGACCCGCATCTTTTGCGTGTCGTGATTCAGAACCTGATCGCCAATGGCATCAAATTCGTGTCGCCAGGTTCGCTGCCTCGAATCAAGGTGATGGCGCGATCGCTGCCATCATCCGTGCGTCTGACCGTTCAAGACAATGGGATAGGGATCGCACCAGAACACCAGGCAGAGTTGTTTCAGCTTTTCAAGCGACTGCACCATCGCAAGGACTATGAAGGTGTAGGGATGGGGCTGGCTACCTGCCGGCGAATCATTGACATGCACGGTGGCTCGATTGGCGTTGAATCTGAGCCAGGCAAAGGTAGCACCTTCTGGTTGGAGTTGCCGATAGGGGAGGGCAGCCATGCCTGAGGCGAGAAGGGACGTTGCTCGTATCGTCTTCATTGATGACAGCGAGCCAGATAATGTGTTCCACGAAATGGTGCTGGTCGCAGCAGACTTTGCGGGGGACGTCATGGCGTTCGAGTCGCCCCTCGAGGGGGTGGCCTATCTGCGGGCGCAACCCGATGGTCCGGTTGATCTGGTTTTTTTGGACATCAACATGCCGGCCACAGATGGCTGGGCTGTGTTGGCAGCCTTGAAGCCAGACTTGGCTCATTGGCCTGATTTGCGCATCTATATGCTGACCTCGTCCAGCAGTCCTGAGGATCGGGAGCGAGCAGCCCGGACACCTGGTGTGACGGGCTATCTGACCAAACCCCTCGAGACCGATGTCGTGAGGCAATTGCTCGCGACTTAACGCACCAGCAGCACGGGCAGCTTCGAGCGAGCCAACACCTGCGTGGCCACCGAGCCGGTGATCAGATTCAGCAGGTTGCCGTGGCCGTGCGAGCCCATGATGATCAGGTCGTGCTTGCCTTTTTCAGCCAGCTTGGCGATCACCTCAGGGGCGTGACCGACCTTGCTGACGTAGTTGGTGGCCAGATCGTGTTTGGCCGTGAACTTGCGGATCGGCTTGAAGACGCCTTCTGCCGTGTCTTCGTAATACGACTTCAGTTGATCGGCCGTGAACATCGAGGCAGCATGCGGCGGGATCGGTGGCACCACGGTGAGCACGGTGTACTCGTGGGGCGAGGTCAGCCACTCTTCGTGGGTGGTCAGCCAGGCGAGCATGCGTTTGGTGTACGAGCTGCCATCAACAGCCAGCAGGATTTTCATGGGGGTCTCCTTCCAGTTTCACACTGAGATGCATCGCAGCCCATCATAGTGCGCTGCCTCATGTTTGTAGCCGTGGCCTCGCGCATTGCTGACCACATGGGTTTGACCTTGGTCATGCTCGACCACATAGTCGTGGCGGCAATGCAGGTGGCCGTGGATCCAGCAGGCCACGCCGGGCATCAGGTCGTCATCCGCATTGCAGAAGCTGGCTGTGCCGGGCTGATTGCCATAGCGGGGATCGGCGCTGCGCAAGCTAGGGCCATAGTGGGTGATGACCACGGTGGTATCCCAGGCGGTGTTGACGTCGGGTCGCTGCAGCAGGGTGGCGCGCAGCCAGTCGCGACTCAGCAATGCTTCTTGCCGCACGGCTTCTGGGTCGAATATTGTTCCGCCACGGGTGGCACGCATCACTTTCACGAAGTAGCTGGCTGCGCGCATCGACTTGGCGCGCTTGTCAGCCCCGAACAGATCGAAATCACACCAGCGCGTGGTGCCCACGAAGCGAATGCGCCGGCCATCGGGGGCTTGCGTGATCCAGGTTTCTTTTTCTAGCAGGCGGATGCCCAGGTGGCGGCACTGATCACGCAGCCCAGCCAGGGCTTCATCCACATCGCGGCCATCGAATTCATGGTTGCCCGGCACGAACAACACCGGCACTGGCCAGTTGGCAAACAGGCTCAAACTGGTCCAGGTGGTGTCGATGTCGCCAGCCAGCACCAGCAGGTCCGCGTCGGGCGCAGCCTGTGGCGTGAACTCCTCGGTTTCGAGGTGCAGGTCAGACAGGATCTGAAGCTTCAAACCAGAAGGAGATCAGTTCGCGCCGTGACACTGTTTGTACTTGCGACCGCTGCCGCAGGGGCAGGGGTCGTTGCGGCCCACCTTGGGCTGGTCGCGCACCACAGTTTCTACCTTGTGGCGCTCGGCAATGCCGATCTCAGCCAGATCGACCACATCGAACACCAATTGTTCGATGCCTTCGTCGAGGTTGCGCAAAGGATGCTCTTGATCCAATGCCTTGGTCATTTCCTTCTGGGTGTCATCCTGCTCGGGCAGGTGGCGCCAGATCGAATCCAGCAAGTCGGGCACGCCGGGCAAGCCGGCTTCTTCCAGTTGCGGGAAGTTGGCCAGCGCCCATTCAAAACCTGCAGCCCAGTAACCCAGGCCTTCCATGGCGGCTTGACCTTCGGCCGGCTTGCCATCGTCTTCTTCGATCATCGGAATGATCGGATCGAACCAGCCTTGTTCGAGGATGCCGCGCAGCATTTCGTCCTTGCGGCGCTCGATCAGGCTGATCAGGCGGTTGTGTTGCTCTTCGGTCCAGCCGGGGATGCCAGGCTCGGGCATGCCTTCGGTGCCGAAGATGGGCGGCAGGTATTGCTCGGGCGTGAGCAACACGGGTTGCACCAGAACCCCCGCCAGGTAGCCGTCCAGAATCACGGCATCAACGGTTTCATAGGGCTCGGGCACAGCGCCCAGAAGCATGTCGATTTCGTTGATGTCGGCGTCGGTCAGCGGAGCAGGGGTTTTCATTGGCGAAGGCAGGACGGATCAAAGGCCCCATTGTGCCGGACTAAGCAGGGGCGTCAACAGTGGGCGGCGCTGACGGCGTCTTTCAGTTGCTGAATCGCAAGAGGGTCTTCAATGGTGCTCAGGTCGCCGGCATCCCGGCCTTCGCAGATGGCTTGCACCACCCGGCGCAGCAATTTGCCCGAGCGCGTTTTCGGCAAGGCGCTGACAAACAGGACGCGAGCTGGGCGGGCGACCGCACCCAACTGCTGATCCACCGTTTGCAAGATTTCGCTCTCCAGCCGTTGGCGCACCTCCTCATCTTGCAGCGCCTGCTGCTGATTCGAGATCACGAAGGCCTTGGCCACTTGCCCCTTCAGGCTGTCGGCCACGCCCACCACCGCCACTTCAGTCACCGCCGGGTGGCGGCTGATGGCCTCTTCGATCTCACGGGTGCCAAGCCGGTGTCCGGCCACATTGATGACGTCGTCGGTGCGACCCAGGATGAAGTAGTAGCCATCGGCATCCCGAATGGCCCAGTCGAAGGTGTTGTAGATCAGGCGATGGCCAAAGCTCTTCCAATAGGTGTTGACGAAGCGTTGGTCGTTGCCCCACACGGTTTGCATGCATCCTGGCGGCAGGGGGCCCTCCAGAGTGAGCACACCTTTTTGATTCGGTTCGGTCAACTCTTCACCAGTTTGATCGCTCAACAACTTCACGTCGTAGCCCAGCATCGGCATCCCGGGCGAGCCCAGCTTGGTCTTCAGATCCGACTGGATGCCGCGAGCCAGGCTCAGGATCGGCCAGCCCGTTTCGGTTTGCCAGTAGTTGTCGACAATCGGTTTGCCAATGGCGTCCCCAATCCATTGGGCAGTCGGCTCATCCAGCGGCTCACCGGCCAGGAACAGATGCTTGAGGCTGGAGAGGTCATGCCGCTTGAGGCAATCGGGATCCTGCTTCTTGAGCACCCGGATCGCCGTGGGCGCCGAGAACATCACGCTGACTTTGTACCTCTCGACCAGCGACCACCAGATGGCCGCATCGGGCCGAGTGGGTAGGCCTTCGTAAAGGATGGTGCTCATGCCGGCCAGCAAAGGCCCGTAGACGATGTAGCTGTGCCCCACCACCCAGCCAATGTCGCTGGCGCAAAAGAAGGTTTCACCGGCCCGCCCCTGGTAGATGTGCTCCATGGAAGCGGCCAGTGCCACCGCATATCCCCCGGTGTCGCGCTGCACGCCTTTGGGCTTGCCCGTGGTGCCGCTGGTGTAGAGGATGTAGCTAGGGTGCGTGGACTCCACCCATTCGCAAGGCACCATGGCGTCCATATGTAGCTTGCG
>JAGWLR010000144.1 GCA_028864885.1 Burkholderiales bacterium
GGTTCCGATCGGATGTCGAGCGCCAACGCTTGTTTGGCACCGGTGCCTACACGCCGATTCAAACCCAGCACACCTACCAGCGTCTGTGGGATCTGGCCGATCTGGCTTTGAAGTCAGGTTGGAGCACGGTGATCGATGCCACCTTTCTGCATCGGGCCAACCGCGATCAGTTTCGGACATTGGCTCAGCGCTTGGGGGTGGATTTCGGCATCTTGCATTGCGAAGCCCCCGATGCCATCCTGCGCGAGCGCATCCAGTCACGGCGTCAGCTTGGCCTGGACGCGTCAGAGGCCAATGACACCGTACTGAACGCCCAAAGGCAGCATCAAGAGGGGCTGGGGGCCGACGAACAGTCTTTTGTTCAATCCTTGACCTGAGACAAAGCAACGGTCCCATCAAGGGCATGGCCGACTTCGTGCCAGGCCCTCGCTACCATGGGCAGCATGATGACCGATTTGAGCTTTGACTATCAAGGTGATCCCAGCCTGCGCGAACCCATTGCCCAGGCGCTGTACAGGGTGGTGGATCCGGAGGTGGCCTTGTCGATTGTGGATGTGGGCCTGATCTATGCCGTGACGGTGTCGGCCGACAAGGTGCATGTGTTGATGACCATGACGTCGGCGGCGTGCCCGGTCACCGACATGATCCTGGATGATGTGGAAAGCCAGTTGGATCAGGTGGTGCCGCGTCACATGAGGATCGAAACCGAGTTGTGCTGGGAGCCTGCATGGTCCCCCGACCGTATGAGTCCAAGCGCCCGTCGGATGATGCAAGGATGAGCCGTCTCGCCTGGGTGATGCGCCCCATCTTTGTGGCATTGGTGGGGATCTGCCTGATCAGCGCGGTGTGGGGGGGCTTGATGCGCGCGGGCGTGATGTGGCCCGCCTTGTATGCGCCTCACTGGGCACCCGTCGCAGCAGGCTTGCATTCGGCCTTGATGCTGTGCGGCTTCTTCGGCACGGTGATCGGAGTCGAGCGTGCCGTGGCGGTCAAACACCCTTGGGCCTTTGGCGCGCCGCTGGCGTCGGCCCTGGGGGGCGTCTTGCTATTGAATCAGCAGTACGCCGGGGCAGCTGATGCCTTTGTGCTCGCCGCGGCGGTGTTCCTGGCTGTGAACACGCGCATCGTGTGGCGTCAGCGGGCCTTGCACACCGGGGTGTTGTGGGTGTCGGCGCTGGTCTGGTTGCTGGCCAATCTGCGCTTCATGTTCATGGGGCTGAGCGAAACCATATTTGAGGCCTGGTTTGCCATTCTGGTGCTGACGATTGCCGCTGAGCGGCTGGAGATGGCGCGCATGACCCGCTTGAGTCCACTGGCGCAAACGGGGCTGCTGCTGATCTTGGGCACCTTGGCGCTCGGTATCGTCCTGACACCCAGTCACGCACCGGTCGGGGGGCTCATCTATGGCGCAGCCCTGGTCATGCTGGCGGCATGGCTGGGCGTGTTTGACGTGGCTCGCCGAACGGTGCACAGCCACGGCCTGAGTCGCTACATGGCCGTTTGTTTGCTCAGCGGGTATGGGTGGTTGGCGGTGTCCGGGCTGAGCTGGATCGCGCAGGCTCAAGGGGTGCAGGTGCGCGATGCGGCCTTGCACGCCTTAGGGCTGGGCTTTGTCATGAGCATGGTCATGGGGCATGCTCCAGTCATCCTGCCAGCGGTGGCCCGGGTCAAACTGCATTTTGATGCCCGCTTTTACGTCCCCTTGGCGGCCTTGCACCTGTCGCTGCTCGTTCGCTTGGGGCTGGGGGCATTCGATCCGAAGTGGAAGGCCCTAGGCAGCGGCTTGAATGCCGCCGCCTTGGCGCTGTTTGTGATCACCGTGGTGTCTGCCGCCTGGGCTTGGCGTAAGCGACATGGCGGGGCTCAGCCCGGGCGGCTCAGCCGCCGTCATTCGTAGGCGGCCAGGCGCAACTGCTCACGTGGAGTGAACAAGGTGCTCTTGAGTTGCTCGGCCCGAGCCGGGTCTTGCGCGCGGGCCTCCTTGTATTGACGAATGCGCTCATTCCAGGCGGCTTGTTCCTTGTCCAATGCCGCCAGACGCTTGGCGGCATCGGCCCCCACCATGTCGGTGCGAAGTTGTTGGATGTCGGCAGCCGTGGCACCGTGGGCTCGGGCTTCCTGCTCCTTGGCAGCCAAGGTCAACTGAATCACAGGCTGCTCGACATTGGCCTGACCTTCGGGGCTCAAGGTGCTTTTGAGTTGTTCCAGTTGCGCGTCGCGCTCAGCTGGGCTCAAGGCCTGATTCTGCATGATGGCCACTTTGCGAACGGTGTAGTCCTCGTATTCGTCGCCCATGCCAAACAGGGCTTTGACCTCATCGGGCGAAAAATACTGAGCACGCAGATCCCGGATGGCCTTGAAATGCAAAGCCAGCGAAGCCGAGCTGACCTCACCCATCTTGGGCTGGCTCACCGAACCCAAGGCGGTCTTGAACTTCAGATAGGCGTCGAGGATGCGTTGGGCCTCTTTCTGGCCACGGGCATTCAGCTCGGTGGAAATGTCTTTGAGGATGGCGGCGCGAATTTGCTCCTGCGTGCGTTCGCCCACGGCAGTCATGTAGTACTCAAAGCGACGGATCAAGGCCGGGCTGAGCACCAGGTCTTGCCCCTGGTCCGCCAGTTGGCCATCGGGCGTGGTGCCCATGTAGCTGCGCACGGCATCCTGTCCCTGCGCCGGGGGATTGGCCGGCACCAGGCGCACGGCCGAGTCGGAGTGTGAACTCAGGCGAGGCAGGCCCAAAACAATCAGGGCGCCGAGGCACCCTGCAATGGCCCAGGCCATCTTGGTCTTGGATGAGGAACGGTGAAGAAGGATCTTGTTGGACATCGGACACTCCAAAAAAAGACCGCCGAAGCGGTCTTTTCAGGGGCAGGGCTGGAAGGTGATCAGAGGCCAGCCTGTTGCAGGCGATTGGCGTGCTGGCGGAACAGCTCGACCGGGTTGGTTTCCCAGATGCTGACCAGACCGACCGTTTGGTTCACTTCATCCAGGTGGTTCATGATGTAGTTGGTGCGGATGACCTGACCCAGGTTCATCGAGCAGGTCGACACCAAACCGTCGTTGGCCTTGCCATTGAAGAAGGCGCTGGTCAGCAGCAAGGGGCCGTCGATCGGGTCAAACACGTTGGTGTAAGGCGTCGAACCACCCCAGGAGTAGTAACGCACACCGTTGACCACCGTGGCACCGTTGCCGCAACCGCTGGTGGGCACACCTGCCGGGAACTTGGCGTTGAAGGCAGCCGACCCAGCAGTGGTCAGCGAAGTCAGCGCGGCGTTGGCGTCCTTGGGCAGGTCTGGTTGGCCAGACAGCGCTTCGATCAAAGTGGTCAGGGTGGCATCGACGGTGCCGGCGACGAAACTGGACAGGGGCGAGCCATCAGGCAGCACGCCGCGCACGGCGTCGGCGAAGTCCGACCCGCGGTTCACACCACCGACGCTGGTCACCGACGCCACCAGTTCAGGCGCCACGCCAGCGACATAACGGGCAGTGGGGCCGCCATGGCTGTGGCCGATCAGGTTGACCTTGCTGGCCCCAGTGATCGCCAGGATCTGTTGAACCTGGGTGAGCAATTGTTCGCCACGCACTTCGGTCGAGTTGGCGGCTGAGACCTGGGTGACGAAGACCTGGGCGCCGTCGGCACGCAGGGCTTCCGGGATGCGATACCAGTAGTCGATGCCCAGGATGCTGTCGAAGCCGAACAGGCCGTGCACCAGAACGATGGGGTATTTGGTTTGGGTGTAGCCCGCAGCCAGAGCGGATTGTGCGCCGGACAGCACGCCAAGGATGGCGAACGCGGCAGAGATCAAAAATTTCTTCATGGAGCCTGTCCGTTGTCTCGTTATGAATTGAATGCACCCCATTGATCGGGTGGTGCATCGTCTCGTCAAACGCGGGACAGTCACAAGGCATGAAAACCCCTAAAGAAGGGGTTGTCAGGGGTAAGTGCTGAGGGCTTAGCGGACATCTGCGGCCAAGGCGTCCTCCAGGTAACGACGCAGTGTGATTTGCGTCACATCGCTTGTCGCCTTGAGTTCCCTGGCCGCCTCTTGCGTGCGGGCGAGATCTTGCGCCTTGCAGGCGGTTTCGATGTCATGAAAGGCGGCGCCCAGCTCCTGCGCGCCGATCGACAGGGAGGTGCCTTTGAGCATGTGCGCCAGTGCATGGGCAGCACTGAGGTTGCCGTCCGCAATGTGTTGCGTCAGTTGTTGAACCCTGGGCGGAAGATCCGTCAGGTACAACTGGGCCAGTGATGCGAAGTCATCCCCCAGCATGGCCTGGGTTTCATCGAAGCCGGCGTGGCTGACCGAGGCTGGAGCCGCCGCCTGCTGGGGCTGGGCACGCGGCGTCGGTGCGGACAACTCCATCCGGTGCGGCAGGCGCTGGCTCAATTTATCAAGCAAGGATTCGGGCCGGATCGGTTTGCTCAAGTAATCGTCCATGCCGGCTGCAAAGCAGCGCTCGGCATTGCCTTCCATGGCGTTGGCGGTCAGGGCGATGATGGGCAGGCGGCGCCCAGTGCCCAGTTCTGCCTCGCGCTGTCGGATCTGGCGGGTGGCTTCGTAGCCGTCCATCTC
>JAGWLR010000051.1 GCA_028864885.1 Burkholderiales bacterium
TTCATCGGATCTTGCAGGATTTCGGTGGTGTGATTGATGGCCGGGACCATTTGCGCCAGCAAGGCGCCAGCCTTCTCGGCCAGCACAGCACTGGGCTTGGGCAGGGATTCGGCCTCCACCTTGCGCGCCAACGTGTCCATCACCTGCTGCAAGCTCAGGGTGGATTGAGACACATGCGCCAAGGCATTGCCCAGTTGTTCGGTTGCCACCCGCACGGGCACCAAGGTGTCATGCATGGCCGACACCACCGCGTTGAGTTGCAGGCCGATTTGCCGATGCAGGCCCTCGATCCCGTCCAGATTCGCAGGCTTGGCGTAATCGCCTTCAGCCACCCGCTGAGCCAGGGACTGGAACGCGCGCTGCGCCAGCCAGGCATCGGTGCAGTCCACCCATTGCGCCACCACCCCGACCCGTACGCCGGATTCATCAAACAAGGGCGTTTCGGTCACGTCATATGTACGGCCCCCCAGCACCAGGCGTTGGCTGCGCTTGTCCGTCAAGCTGGCCAGCGATGCCAGCGCAGCGTCGGGGTCGCCATAGAACATGCCCACCGATGCACCCAGCACCTGATCGGCGTTGAAGCCAGGGTTGGCTGCCTTGAACGCCCCGGCATGTCTTTGCAGGGTCTGCAGCAAGGCTTGGTTCGCCAACAAAATCTGCCCATTGGTGTCCACCAAACAGGTCGGGATGACGCTGACGTCGATCATCTGCTGCAAGGGGAGCAGATTCTTTTGCGGCTCACCGGCTTGCGAGGACGCCGTGAGTTGACTGCTCAGATCTAGCCAGCACACCACATGGCCTGCCATTTGCCCCTTGCGGTCGCGAATGGCTTGGGCCTTCAATGAGAAAGTCAGCCCTGCAAACCGCAACTCGGTTTCGATGTCGGATGTCGGCAGGATTTTCAAGTCTGCGCCGTCCGCCGCTTGCGCAAACGCCTCCATCTTTTGCCCCACCAACCGATCCAGATCGACCTGTGGCAGCACCGCTTTGATGGCTGCTTGATGCGCTTTGAGCATCTTGGCCAGCGATTTGGTCACAAAAAGGATGGTGCCAGCTTCGTCGGTGATCAAGGCATCCAGCCCCGCGGCATCCAGGGCTGCGCGCATGCGCAAGGTGTCGGCCATCCAATGGGCCATTTCTTCTTGCTGGTCTTCTTGTTGATCCTGCAAGGCGTAATAAGCCTGCGTCAAGCGGCCCTGCTGTTCTTGCACATGGCTGAGGTGGCGCATCAGGCGCGAGGCCTCATCCCCCCGATCCACAGCAAAGGGCGATGGACCAGCCGTCTGCGACAGGCTTTGCGCCAATTGCACCGCCTCTTTCAAAGGCCGCGCGGCAGATCGCCCCACCCACCAGGTCCAGACCCCAGCGGCCAAACCGGTGGCGGCCAGACAGGCTGCGGCCAGTTGGGGATGGGTCCACTCAACCTTGACGCTGCCGGTCAGACTCAATGCCGCCGCCGAAATGGCCGACAGCGAGAGCACACCGCCAATCTGGGCGGCAAACTTGGTTCCGACGGAAATTTGGCGAAGCAGCTGGGTCATGTGGGCCTCTGGTGCGGGAAATGCGCTCCCGATGCAGCCCAAATCGTCGCATCCGCCGCCCTGCCCCAAGCCCCGAAATAAGCAGCTTGCCCTGCCTCTATTTACAAATGAAGCGTGAACTGCGTCACGCTCAGCCGCCCAGTGCCTGGTGCAGCGTGGCCAGGGCATTGAGCCGATTGAGCCGGTTTTGCGCCAGGTTGATCTCCGCCTGGCGACGGCTTTCCTGAGCATCCAGCCAGGTCTTGAGGGGCGCCGCGCCGGCTCGGTATCGGACCTCGCTGAGCTTCTCGGCCTGAACCGCGCTCTGATAGGCCACTTCGAGTTGCTGCCCCTGCTGTTCGTCAAGCTGACGCGCCGCCAAGGCGTTCTCGACATCGGACAGGGCTTGATACCAGGCCTGGCGATAGCCCACCACAGCGATTTCGTAATCGGTCTGCGACACCGCCACGTTGCGCTGCATGTCGCGCCACTGCACGAACGGCAGCACCAGCCCAGCCCCCAAGGTGCCCACCGGGTCACTGAGTACCTTCGACAGGTCGGTGCTGGTGCCGCCCACGCTCCCGGTCAGCGTCAAGGTCGGGTAGAAGCTGGCGCGGGTCGCATCCACATTGGCCAGCGCCTTGCGCAAGCGCAACTGGGCTGCGCGCAAGTCCGGTCGGCGGATCAACAAGGAGGCAGGCAGGCCGGGTTCAACAGCAGGCAGAGGCCCGTCTTTCAGTCGCGTGTCTTCGGGCTGAACTTGTGAGGGGGGGGCGTCGAACAGAATGGCCAGCGCGTTGCGCGCCTGCACTCGCTGCTGCAACCACTGCACATGGGCGGCTTGCTGGGCTGCCAAGGCTTGCTGCGCCTGTGCCAGCTCAAGCCCTGACACATCGCCTGCCTTGTATTGCGCTTGCACCAAGGTCAGGGTGCGAGCTGCATAGTCGATGCTTTGCTGACTGACCTCGACCCGCTGGTTCAGGTAGGCGATCTGCCAATACAGATTGGCCACGGTCGCCGACAGCGACAGCGCCGCAGCCTGCCGATCTTCCTCTGTGGCCTGCGCCTCCCACTCGGCCGCGTCCTTCAAGGAAGCCAGGCGACCCCACAGGTCTGCCTCCCAGCTCACACCGGCGGTCACGGATTGAACGCGCGTTGTCGGGCCACCATCCAGCGGCCTGGACGCGGTGCTGCTGCCTTTGACCGATACCGTGGGCAATTGATCGCTCGCGGCCAGCCCGGCCACCAATTGAGCACGTCGCACCTTCAGGGCCGCCAAGGCCAGGTTGGGGTTGCGCGCCTGAGCTTGCTCGATCAGGTGATTGAGCTTCGTATCCTCCAAGGATTCCCACCAGGGCGATGGGGTCGAGGCTGCTGCAGCGGCAGGCGCCGCCTGACTCCACCCAGCTGGGATCACCAGCGCAGCATCAGGCTCAGCGCGATGGGTGGCACACGCACTCAGCAACACCGCCAGAGCCAACGGGGTGACCCGATGGCAGGTCTGCGGCCAAGTGGGAAGAGGAATCCGAATCATGCTCATGCCTGTTTTTTCTCGGTCATTGACGCGCCAACGCATCGACGGGATCGAGTCGGGCCGCATTGCGCGCTGGCAAAAATCCGAACACCACACCGATCAAGGACGACACACCAAACGCCGTCACGATGGACGTGACCGAATAGATCATCTTGAACGAGCCTCCGCCCAACTTGTCGAAGGCCACGCCGATGCCCAGGGCCAGCCCGATGCCCAGCACGCCGCCCAGCAGACACACCAACACGGCCTCGATGAGGAACTGCCGCAGGATGTCGCTTTGCCGAGCGCCCACGGCCATGCGCACACCGATTTCCTGGGTGCGTTCCGTCACCGACACCAGCATGATGTTCATCACCCCGATGCCCCCCACGATCAAGGAAATCACGGCAATCGACGAAATCAGCAGGGTGAGCGTCTGCGTGGTGCTTTCAATCGTCTGCCGGATGCTGTCGCTGTTGCGCACAAAGAAATCCTGCGTGCCGTGACGTTGGCTGAGCAGCTTCACGATCCCCTGCTCTGCCGCAGCCGATGGCGCGTCATCGCTCACTCGAACGGTGATGTTGCGCAACCACCCAATGCCCATCAGGCGTCTCATCGCCGTGGTGTACGGCACCCAGACGTTGAGGTTGTCTGTGATCATGAAGCCGCTTTCCTGCGGAGACGTCACGCCTACGATCCGCACCGGAACCGAGCCCAGAAAGATCACCTGCCCGATCGGGTTTTCGCCTTCGGTGAACAGCGCTTTCAGGGTGTTGGGATCGATCACGGCCTCCTGGGTCTGGCGCCTCACGCTGTCAGCATCGAAGGCCTGGCCCTGTGCCATCGTGTAGCCCTTGACGCGGAAGAAGGCCTCGCCAACGCCGCCGACGTTGGCCGTGGCCTCCACATTGCCACGCCGCAAGGTCACACTGGTGCTCACCGAGGGGGTGACGCTGTCGACATAGCTGAGTTGAGCCAGTGCTTGAGCGTCAGCGGGTACCAGGGTGTGGATCCGCCCTGCCTGCCGGTCCCCGAAATTCTTGCCCGGGAAGATGTCGATCGTGTTGGTCCCCATCGCCGCAATGTCCTTGAGCACGCGCTGCCGCGACCCTTCGCCCAACGCCACCATCGACACCACGGAAGCGATGCCGATGATGATGCCCAGCATGGTCAGCAAGGTGCGCAGTCGATGTCCCGCCATGGCGCGCAAGGCCATGGTGAAGGCTTCGGTCAGGCGATCCCAGTTGGCCCGCCAGGGATGAGGGGGAGGCGTGCCTTCCTCCTTCTTGATCGCGTCGGGCCGCTGCACGCCCTCGCGATAACGATCGGAAATGATGGTGCCATCGGCGACTTCGATGATGCGCTGCGCGTGCTGCGCCACCTTGGGATCATGGGTCACGATGATGACGGTGTGACCGTCAGCATGCAACTCCTGCAAGATGCGCATGACCTCTTCGCCGCTGACGCTATCCAGCGCCCCGGTGGGCTCGTCGGCCAGGATGACGTCTCCGCCGTTCATCAACGCCCGCGCGATGCTCACGCGCTGCTGCTGCCCGCCCGACAACTGCCCCGGTCGGTGATGAACGCGCTCGTCCAACCCCAGTCGTCCCAACAAGGCGGCAGCACGTACCCGGCGGTCGGCCTTGCTGTGGCCCGCATAAATCGCCGGGATTTCGACGTTGCCCGAGGCGCTCAAATCCCCCAGCAGGTGGTAGCGCTGAAAAATGAAACCGAAGTGTTCGCGACGTAGCCGGGCCAGTTCGTCCGGCTCCAGATCGGCGGTGGCTTGTCCCGCTACTTTGTAGGCCCCACGAGTAGGCCGGTCAAGGCACCCCAGGATGTTCATCAAGGTGGATTTACCTGAGCCCGATGCGCCGATGATGGCCACCATCTCACCCGCGTCAATGCGCAGGTTGATGCCTTTGAGCACGGCCACCGAGCCCTCGCCCGACGGGTACTCACGCCAGAGGTCTTGCACCTCCAGCAAAGCTTGCCGAGAATGTGAACGTTCGGTCATGGCGTCAGAACATGCGTGGCGTGCGGCGCATGCCTGAAGAGTCCGATCCGCCGGCCTCGCCCACCACAACCTGATCACCCTCTTTCAAGCCGCTCAGCACCTGAGCCTGCACCCGATTATTCAACCCGATCTTGACCTGCCGTGTGACGATCTTGGGTTGCTCAGGGCCCCCTTCGAGCACGCTTACCTCATAGGTTTTGGTCAGGCGATCGCGCTTCCCCAAAGCCGAAGCCGGAATGACCAAGGCGTTGGGCACTTTGTTGAGCACGATGAACACCTGGGCCGTCATCAAGGCCCGCAGCTTGCCATCTGGGTTCGGCACGGTGAACAGGCCGTTGTAATAGATGGCCGTGGTCGTCGAGGTTGAAGCCGTTACTTTGGTGTCGGTTTGATCGGCTTCCGGCACTGGTTCGATCGCGCGCAGCGTCGTTTCATAGCGATGCAGCGGCTCGCCCAGGATCGTGAAATAAGCTGGCATGCCGGGTTTGACTCGGACCACGTCCGCTTCCGAGATCTGCGCCTTGATCTGCACCTGATCGAGCTTGGCCAACTTGATGATGGACGGCGCCGTTTGAATCGCGTTCACCGTGCGCCCCTCTTCTGCGATCACGGCCACGACCACGCCGTCCATCGGCGCGGTGATGCGGGTGTAGCCCAGGTTCACCCGAGCCGTGTCAACCGCGATATTGGCCTGACGCAGTTGGGCGTCGAGCACTGCGATGTCTGATTTGGTGGTCTGCAATGTGGCCTCAGCCGCCTCGAGGTCAGCCTTCGAGCCGGCATCTTGCTGAACCAACTCCTGCTTGCGGCGGTAGGTCAGCTCGGCCTGCTTCAACAACGCCACCTTGGCCTGACGTTGAGCCTTCAGCAGGGCCACTTGGGCCTCGGCATTGCGCAGGTTATTGGTTTGCGTGGTCGAGTCAATCTCGGCCACCAGTTGCCCCTTCTTCACGTGGTCGCCCAAATCCACGAACAGATGCTTGATCTGCCCAGACACCTGCGCCCCCACACTGACCTCTTTGGCAGCCTGAATGGTGCCACTGGCCAGCACGGTATCTTCAATGTCCTCAACTTTGGCCTTGGCCGTGATCACCTGAGGCACGGCAGGCTTGGTGAAGTACACACGCTTGACGCCCCAAGCAGCGCCCACCACCACCAGCGCCACGATCAGCCAGCGCCATTTCCTGATCCACGACATCGGATTGCTTTTGCTCATGCTGACACTGTCTGCCCACCTCGTTGAGGTCGTATGCGGGAAGGGTAAACGGAATGTAAAGTTGTCACATGCTACCTTCAACCTTGATCACCGGCGCCAGCAAAGGGATTGGCGCGGCCACCGCCCGACTGCTTGCGGCACGCGGGCACCATGTCCTCATCCACTACGCACACGACGCCGCCTCAGCGCTTGCGGTGGCGCAAGAATGCATGGCGCTGGGGGCGGCCTCGGCCCCGACGGTTCAGGCCGATCTGGCCCATGAAGCGCATGTCCACCCGCCATGGGCGCCCGGGTGGTGTCATCGTCAATGTCTCCAGCAGCGCGGTGCGCCCCGGCATCACCGACACCGGCATCCATGCCACTGGTGGCGAACCCGACCGGGTAGCACGCTTGGGGCCCACGCTGCCCATGGGCCGCGCGGTGTCAATGGATCAGAAATTCCATTGACCAGACAGATACCAACCGCGCTGAGACGCCTTGGTCAAAACATTGCCGAGGTCAACCCACGCGGCGGTGATGCTGCCCCCTGTACAGGGAAACCAGGCCAGGAAAACATCTTGTGCCGAGGTTTCGCGCAAGCCCGCAGTCGCGGCATCCTGGGTCACCAGCAGATTGGGGCGATCCCGATACTCGGTGCCCAAAACGAGGTCATCGCGCAGCATCAGCCCTAGGCTGGCTTCCAACTTCAGCCCATGTGCCGCATGATCTGGCCCACCAAAGCCGACCAGGCCAAACTGATTGGCATTGGTATAGCGCGTTGCCACCGTGGCCAGCACATTGCGCCCGAACACCCCGCCCAGCCAGACCTTGGTGGCGGTGGCGTACAGGTCCCATCCGTGGCTTGAACGTGCGCCCAATGAACGCACCAGCTTGCCATCTTCGTTTTGCTTGTACTGGGCGCCCACGCTGACCTGCGGCCACCAGCGGTCCTGGTCGTAAACCGCATCACCGATCAGCTTGACCTTGCCGCCCAATACTTTCATCTCAACCGATTTGCCCGGCACCGTGTCGGCCAAGTCAAAAGTCCAGGTGGCGGCGCTCAGCTCCACCCGGTCATACATACCTACCGCTGCGCCGACCACATCCAGGCGATACCGGCTCGGCATCTGCACCCGCGTGGCAAAAGCCACCCCGCCGATCTGATTGGCGCTGCCCGTGCCGGTGATGGTCGCCCATGGCACCAGCCCGCCTCCGCCGGCGCCCTCGATGGTGCTGACGCCGCCGGTGCCCAAAAGCCGGTCCCCCGCCCAGGCCGCGTGGACCAAACCCACCCACAACAGGGGCCACAACAGTTTCACCAGCTTCATGCCAGGCACCTCCATCCGTCAGGAAGCGGTTGGAAAAATCCGCTTTTCGGCCTGCAGTGTCAGGCCTATCCGTGCACCATGAAAGGTGGAATAGCGCCCCTTCAGCCCGAGGTTTCCAACCATGATCCGCATGCCCACACCCTTCACGCCCGAACGAATGCAACACCTCAAGTGGGCCTTGATGGGTTTGACCATCAGCTGGACATTGGCGGCTTTGCTGGCCTGCTCGAGCCCCCCCACAAACGGACAGCCCAAACTGTACGAGCAACTGGGTGGCCCCAGTGGCATCGAAGTGGTGGTGGATCGGACCCTGGACCGCATGACCAGCGATCCACGAACCAAGCGATCGTTCAAGGGTATCAAGATGCCCTACCTGAAAAAGAGCGTGGCGGCTTATGTCTGCCAGATAGCCGATGGGCCCTGCAACTATGAAGGGGAAACCATGGCCCACGCCCATGCGCAGTCTGATATCACTGCGTCGGAGTACGACCTCATGGTGAGCGCCTTGCGCGAAGAACTGGATCGAGCCGGCGTGTCAGAAGGGGCCAAAAATGAACTGTTGCGCCGACTGGCGCCCACCCGACGTGACATCGTGAAAGCCCCTTGACATGCGCGCATCGACCACCACCAAAAGACAGTGCCTACGGCAAATCGTGACTGGGCTGCTGCTGTGTGCCGCGACCTTGTCATCGTGGGCTGCCGTGCAGCGCCTGCAAATCCTCAATGCTGCCGGTCAGCCCTTGAGCAACGCGGCCGTGGCGGTCTTTGTCAAAGGCGTGTCAGCCACCACCACCGGCAAAACAGTAGACATGGGGCAGCGGAACAAGAAATTCGTTCCCCCTCTGATCGTGATCCAGACCGGCACGGCGGTGAATTTTCCCAACTTCGACACCGTGCGACACCACGTCTATTCGTTCTCCCCCATCAAGCCGTTTGAGATCAAGCTCTACAGCGGACGCCCTGCCGCCCCCGTGGTGTTTGATAAACCAGGCACAGCCACCTTGGGATGCAACATCCACGACAGCATGGTGGGTTACATCCATGTCGTCGACACGCCTTACTTTGGCATCACGAATGAACAGGGCCTCCTGGAGTTGGATCTGCCTTCAGGCGACCACCGCGTCAGGATCTGGCATCCCAGCATGACCGAAACCAACCCAGGGCAAGAGTTTCGCGCCACCGTGGGCAACGGCCCGGTGACGCTTCAACTGAGAAACTGAATTCGCTCAGATCTGCTGTCATACAGCTTTCACAGTCGGCAGGCATAGTTCAGCCAAGCCCGAGGGCGGCGTCAGCCGCAAACTCAGGGAGGTCAGCAGGTCAAACCTGATGCGAGCTGGACACCACCGACTGAGTCCATACCTGCCAAGACTTCCATCTCAACACAATCGGGCACCCAATTCATGCAGCACCAGGGCCACACGCGCCTGGGCTGCAGTCACCCCCTCCACGGCCGGAAACTCATCCCCTTCGCGGGGCTGAACGCCGCCACGTGCCACCCGCGAACTGCGCCACACCGTCACCCCCGCCTGCTGCATTTCTTGCAGCGCGCGTTCCAAGGGGGCATTGATGGTGCCGTGTCCGGTACAAGCCACCACGACTCCTTTGAGATCAGGCGCCGCAGCCCACAAGGCTCTGACCATCACACCATCAGCGTCGGCATGGCTGGTCACCACCTCCACGCGAGGCGGCACCGGCACTTGCACACAGCCCCACCCCAACCGTCCGGAATCAGGCCACGCTTCCACCAAGGCCAACACGTCGCCATCAGGTAGCAGGGTCGCCAACGGCAAGGCCCCGCCACCGTCAAATGCGTCAATCACGTGGCTGTGCATCTTGCGTACATGTGCACCCGACCAAACATGGCTGGCCATCACAGCCACCACACCGCCACGCCCTTGCTCTGACGCCCACAAAGCCACCTTGACCGCATCCCGCAAATTGCGTGGCCCGTCGGCATCCGGTGCTGTCGCCGGCCGCATCGCTGCCGTCAACACAATGGGCTTGGCGCCATCGCTCAGCAGGTGCAATAGATACGCTGTTTCTTCAAGTGTGTCAGTGCCATGCGTGATCACCACGCCGGCCACCTCGTCGCGCGCCAACTCAAGGGCCAAGGCCTGAGCCAGGTTGCGCCAGACCGGCCAGGCCATGTCCTTGCTGTCGACCTGAGCCACCTGCTCACAGCGCAAGGACACGCCCGCCAACTCAGGAACGGCCTGCACCAACTGCTCGACCGACAGCTGAGCGGCCTGGTAGCGCCAGGCCTGTTGCGGATCGGTGCCCGTACCCGCAATGGTGCCGCCAGTTCCCAACACCACGACTTGACGCGCCTTCACCACAAATGAGTCCTTTCAAGACGCCCAGAAAAAAGTACTGGACAAACAAACAGTCCTGTATAAAATGACAGCCATTGTCGGTTCTCGACTGCAAACCTCACGGCCATCTGCGATGACGAACGATAAACCCAAACTGACGCCGCGCCAGCAGCAAATCTTTGAGCTGATTCAGCGTGCCATCGCTCGCACAGGCGCACCGCCTACCCGGGCTGAAATTGCTTCGGAATTGGGCTTCAAGTCAGCCAATGCGGCAGAAGAGCATCTGCAAGCCTTGGCCCGCAAAGGCGTCATCGAACTGGTAGGGGGCACCTCGCGCGGCATTCGCCTCAAAGCGGGCACGCTGCGCACCGTCAACGAAACCCGCAAGAAGACTGACGGCCCCTCAGCCTCTGGTCTGTTGCCGGCGCTCAATCGCACCCTGCCCGGTCTGGAGCAATTGGTGTTGCCCTTGATTGGCCGTGTGGCTGCCGGCAATCCCATCCTGGCCCAAGAGCACATTGAGCAAACCTACACGGTCGAGCCCAGCCTCTTCGCCAAGCAACCTGACTTTTTGTTGCGAGTCAAAGGCATGAGTATGAAAGACATCGGCATCCTGGATGGCGATTTGCTCGCCGTGGCCAAGACACGCGACGCACGCAACGGCCAGATCGTCGTCGCACGACTGGGTGACGAAGTCACCGTCAAGCGTTTTCAACGAACCAAAACAGGCATTGAACTGTTACCTGAAAACGCTGACTTTCAGCCGATTCAGGTCGGGCCAGACGACGACTTCGAAATCGAAGGGTTGGCCGTTGGCTTGATTCGCAACCAGCCTTTGCACTGATTCCTCACTGACGCACGGGTGGCGGGCATTTGCTGCAAGCGGTTTGAACACCGCTTGTTGCGATCCCGTGCGTCAGTCCCTTTTTGAATCCTGCCGAATTCCTTCATCAGTTTTTTGGAGTTCATCATGATTCACCACCTTGCACGCGCCTTCTTCTTTCGCACCCAACCCGCCAAAGTGGCGCCTCGTCCCCCGCACTCGCCCCATGTAGGCATGAGCTCGTCGGGCGTGGTCAACGCAAGGTCCATCGTGCGGCCAGCGGCTACTCGCCAAGTCAGCCGCATGCCCATGCACCACCTGCGGATCTGCAGTGACCCCACTGATGCCCGTCGCACCGTGATCGCCGGTCGTTTTGCCGAGGTTTGTGCTGCCCTGGATCAAATGGTGCGTGAACAAGAGGCAACAGCCTGAACTTGCCCCACCCAATGAGCAGGCCTGATGCGTGACTTTGTTCATGCAGCTCGCACACCCAATTCTGAAACGGCCCCCTCAAACGCACCCTGAGTGCTTAAATGGGGGCTCCGTTTAATCCATTCCATGTGGAGTCTGTGATGGCGAAAGTGATTCCTCTTTTTTCTTCCAATGACATCCTCACCTTCGAAATGGAGGCGTGGGATACCGAGTGGAACAAAGTGCTCGAGCAGTTGGATGATGGCAATCTGATCCCGTTCTAAGTCTTGCTGATTGTGTGGATCTGATACCCATGAAAAAAGGGCCCCTGACAAGGGCCCTTTTCTTTTGGGAGCGTCGATCAGTCGATTCGCTGATTACCCCATGTGCAAACCACCGTTGACCGAGAAATCGGCACCGGTTGCGAACCCAGCTTCGTCACTGGACACCCACGACACCATCGACGCGATTTCTTCTGGCTGGCCAAGGCGCTTCACTGGAATTGTGGCCACGATTTTGTCGAGCACATCCTGACGGATGGCTCGCACCATTTCGGTTCCGATATAGCCGGGCGACACGGTATTGACCGTCACACCCTTGTTGGCCACTTCCTGGGCCAAGGCCATCGTGAAGCCATGCATGCCAGCCTTGGCTGCCGAATAGTTGGTCTGACCGAACTGGCCCTTTTCGCCGTTGACCGAACTGATGTTGACGATGCGGCCCCAACCGCGTTCGACCATGTCGTCAATCACTTGCTTGGTCACGTTGAACAGGCTGTTCAGGTTGGTGTCCATCACGGCATCCCAATCGGCCTTGGTCATCTTGCGAAACATGCCGTCGCGCGTGATGCCGGCGTTGTTGACCAGCACATCCACAGGGCCGTGTTCAGCCTTGACCTTCTTGAAGGCTTCCACGGTTGAGTCCCACTCTGCCACGTTGCCTACCGACGCATAGAAGGTGTAGCCCAGGGCCTTTTGTTCATTCAGCCATTTGTCGAAGTCACGGCTGGGGCCGCACCCCGCAATGACTTTGAAACCATCCTTGTGCAGACGTTGGCAGATGGCGGTGCCAATGCCGCCCATACCGCCGGTGACGTAGGCTACCTTTTGACTCATGGTGTGCTCCTCTCGTAGTGAAAGTCAGATGACTTTTGGTTATAAAAAGTTCAGCGCTCGATGGTCAGGGCCACACCCATGCCACCGCCGATACACAAAGACGCAATGCCTTTCTTGGCTTGACGTCGTTCCATTTCATGCAACAGTGTCACCAGGATTCGGCATCCCGATGCCCCGATGGGGTGGCCGATTGCAATGGCCCCGCCGTTGACGTTGACCTTGCTGGTATCCCAGCCCATTTCCTTGTGCACCGCACAGGCCTGCGCTGCAAAGGCTTCGTTGATTTCGAGCAGGTCCAGATCGGCAGCCTTCCAGCCCGCACGCTCCAGCGCCCGTCGCGATGCGGGAACCGGGCCCATGCCCATGTACGCAGGGTCCAGAGCCGCGCTGGCGTATGAGGCGATCCGCCCCAGCACCTTGAGCCCCAACTGATCGGCTTTCTTGGCCGTCATGACCATCACGGCGGCCGCCCCGTCATTGATGCCGGAGGCATTGCCTGCGGTCACGCTGCCGGCCTTGTCAAAAGCAGGTCGCAATCCGGACAACACATCGGCGTTGGTTTTGCGATTGATGAACTCGTCAGCGTCAAAGGTGAGCGGGTCACCCTTCTTCTGGGGCAGCAAGACAGGCACGATCTCGTCTTTGAACTTGCCAGCGTCTTGCGCAGCGGCCGCCTTCTGTTGCGAGGCCAGAGCCAGTGCATCCTGCTCTTCGCGGCTGATGCCGTACTGCTTGGCCACGTTCTCAGCCGTGATGCCCATGTGGTACTGGTTGTAGACGTCCCACAAGCCATCGTTGATCATGGAATCCACCATGGACCAATTGCCCATACGCTGACCCTCACGCGAGTTAGGCACCACGTGGGGCGACAGGCTCATGTTTTCTTGCCCGCCGGCAATCACGATCTCGGCATCGCCATCGCGAATCGCCTGCGTGGCCAGCATCACGGCCTTCAAGCCCGATCCGCACACCTTGTTGATGGTCATGCCCGGCACCGCCTGTGGCAGCCCCGACTTGATCACTGCCTGGCGCGCTGGGTTCTGACCACAACCGGCCTGCAAGACCTGCCCCAGGATCACCTCACTGATTTGATCCCCTGGCAGACCGGTGCGGCGCAACAGGTCTTTGATCACGACCGCACCCAACTCGGATGCCGGGGTTTTGGCAAGGCTGCCCCCGAACTTGCCAACGGCTGTGCGAGCGGCTGCAACGATAACGATGTCGGTCATGATGTTCTCCTTGAGGTTCAGGCCTTGCGCTGGACGTAGCGCCCAGGCGCAGCTTCGATCACTGGGTACTGACGGCTGCCTTGCGTCTTGGGGGCAGAAACCATGCCACCGGCTTGCCCTTGCAGCCATTTGGCCCAAGTGGGCCACCAGCTACCGGGGTTTTCGGTGGCTTGAGCAAACCAGTCCTTCGAGGTGGCGGGCAAGGTGCTCCCAGTCCAGTAACTGCGCTTGTTCTTGCTGGGTGGGTTGATAACCCCGGCAATGTGGCCGGAAGCCCCGAGCACGAACGTCATCGGCCCTTGCAAGACCTTGGTCGAGCCATAGGCGCTTTCCCATGGAACGATGTGGTCCTCGCGCGAGGCGTAGATGAACGTGGGCATGTCGAGCAGGCGCATGTCCAGCGGTTGCTCGCACACGGTCACGGCGCCGGGCTTGCACAGCTTGTTTTCCAGATACGTGTTGCGCAGATACCAGGTGTACATGGGGCCAGGCAGATTGGTGCTGTCGCTGTTCCAGTACAGCAGGTCAAACGCAGGCGGCGTTTCACCTTTGAGGTAGTTGCCCACCACATAGTTCCACACCAGATCGTTGGCGCGCAGGAACGAGAAGGTGGCAGCCAGCTCGTTGCCCTTCATCAAGCCGCCCTGCTGAGGGCTGAGGGTGCCAATCGTCATCTCACGCATCTGCACCATCGCTTCGTCGATGAAGATGTCGAGCGTGCCGGTTTCGGTGAAATCCAGGAAGGTGGTCAGCAAGGTCATGCTGGCGGCCGGCTTTTCGCCGCGCCCCGCCAGCACGGCCAGCGCTGTGGCCAGCAAGGTGCCGCCCACACAGAAGCCCAAGGCGTTGACCTGCTCGGACCCGGCAATCTCACGCGTGACATTGATGGCCTTGATGACGCCATCTTCGATGTAGTCGTCCCACGTGGATTGGGCCAGTGAATCGTCGGCATTGACCCAGCTGACCATGAACACACGATGCCCTTGCGACAGCAGATAGCGCACCAGCGAGTTGTCGGGTTGCAGATCAAGGATGTAGAACTTGTTGATGGCAGGCGGCACGAACAAGAAGGGCACCTCGTGCACCTTGTCCGTCAGCGGCTTGTACTCAATCAGCTGCAAGTACGGGTTTTCAAAAACCACTGAACCTTCGGAGGTGGCCACGTTGCGGCCCACTTCGAACACGCTCTCGTCGGTCAGCGACATGTGACCTTGCTTGAGGTCATTGAGCAGCAGCTGCATCCCCTGGGTCAGGCTCTCGCCACGGGTTTCAACCGCCTTCTTTTGCACCTCGGGGTTGAGGGCCAGGAAGTTGGCAGGAGAAGCCGCATCCACCCATTGCTGCACGGCAAAGCGCACTCGCTCACGGGCCTTGTCGTCGCCCTTGAGCGAGTCGGCCATGCGCTGCAAGGTGCGTGCATTGAGCAGATACATCGAGGCCAGAAACGCGCTGCCGGGGTTGCTCACCCACTCAGGGGCAGCAAAGCGTCGATCTTTGGGGGCCAACTGCTCGGGCTTTTCGAGCGCGCTGTTCCACAAAGAGGTGGCTTGCTTCAGATACTCATCCTGGATTTCTTTCAATGCGGCGGAATCAATCGACAACGCCGCCATCGACTTCAGGGTCGCCCCAAGGCTTTGGCCCATGGCTTCGACGGCCTGCTTAATGGGGTGATTCAGAACCTGCTGGCTGGCCTCGGTGATCGGCGCCATCGGTGCGAGTTGACCGACCTGGCCCAGTTGACCCAGTTGTTTTTGCGCCGAGGACAACCAATCCTGAAGTGACGCGGGCATGCCCGAGGCAAATGGCAGGGTGAAGCCAAACAGAGACGAATTGGCCGCCTCGTTGTGATCGGTCGTAGCAGCCTGCTCTGGCGCCGCACTCTTTTGGGGCGCCGATTGAGCGGCCGCCGTCTTCTTGGCCGGAGCAGCTTTGCGCGCGACCTTTTTACCCGAGGTTCCTGCGGCGGACGCTGCCTGTTCCGGGGTCAGGGAAAGTTGCGAATCCGCATTGCGCTTGGTCGCCGCAGCCTTGCCGCGCGACGGTTGAGAACCAGCCATAAAACTCCTCAGTGAACGTCTGAAATTTGTCTTTTACGCCATGATGACGCAGTCATGTGACATATTCTGACGGGACATCATTCTTTCTCTTTGACCTGTGATCACAGAATTGCAAGCAATTCCTTTCGGCGCAACAGTCGCCTTCAAGGCAGATCACGATCCAGACAAAAGCAATGGCTGGGCCACCTTGGCCCAGCAGATACATCCCGAAACAAATTTGCAGGTAAGAACCTCAGATCGTGGTCGGAGCCAGCTGACTTGTCTGCAGGACTTGCCCTAATCGGAAAACAAGATGTGGATAGTTGCCATTGCCTGGATGTACGTGGCCGTGATGATGTCGGTGGCCGAAGCCACCGCGCCCAACGGAACGGTGCTGGGTGCCTGCATCACCTTCGTGTTCTATGGGGTGCTGCCAGCCGCATTGGTGATGTACCTGATCAGTACACCGGCGCGCCGACGAGCGCGGGCCGCCATGCAAGCCGCTCCCCCCATGTCGCAAGACCCAGGATCAGCGCAACCAGATGCAGGCAGCCTGCCGACCGGTCACCCGGTCCCGCCGGAAAGAATAGAACCGTGAAGGGTCACTGACTGTGCACCACTGCCCGCCAGAAATGCGCTGAACGCCCAGCGCTTTGAGCCGATCCTGGGCGAGTCCAGGCAAATCGGCCAGCCATCGGGGTAGCCCGTCTGCCCCCATGCGATGGAAACGAAAGCGCGCCGCTGACTCACCCGCCAAGGCGCCAGGGCTGTGTGCGGGATCCACCCCAAAGCCACGCAAGACATCGGCGCCCACTTCAAAGTGCTGAGGGCCAATGCAAGGCCCCAACCAGGCCTGCAGGTCTTGTGGATCAGAGCCGGTCGCCTCACACAACCCCGAGATGCCGGATTCGACAATGCCCCGCCCCGCCATGGCGCCAGCCCCGGCCAAACCGCGCCAACCTGCATGCAAGGCGCCCACGCCACATCCATCGGGAGCAGCCAACAGGATCGGCAAACAGTCGGCCACCATCACGGTACAAACCACGCCCGGCTCGGTGGCGATGCAACCATCCGCATCAACGGTCAGGTCCTGAACGGCCGCTTGTGGCGTGGCCCGCACAACCGTGTTGCCATGAATCTGGTTCATCCACAAGGCCGGACTGCCAGCCAGGGACTCAAGATACTGACGGTGAGCCGCAACCGCGTCAGGCGCGTCGCCCACATGGGTTCCCAGGTTGAATCCCTCATAGCTGCCGTGACTTTGTACCCCCGGCGCCCCCAGTGACCGAGCCGTCATACAGGCTCCCACCTGCTCGCCCAGATCCACGCGCAGCCAATCAGCAGGCCATGGGCCTGGGGTGGCAGAGGGTCGCGAAGAAGATGACATGGGTGGCCTCAGGCTATGATCGCCGCCCGATGCTACCTCGTTTGCCTCATTCAGCCTTGCTTCGTGCCACACCGCGCCGTCACACACGGGCGGCCCATCGCACGTCGGTCGACCGCTTGACGCGTCAGTGGTTGACGGCACCGGGATCGTTGACCGCCCGGCTGAGGTTGCATGGCCAGGTGAGCGTTCGAGTGATGCGGCAGGGTCATCAATCTTTGTGGCCTCAGGAACAAGGGGCGGTTCGCGCTCGCACCGGTCATGTTCGCGAGGTGGTGCTGACCATCGACGGACGCCCGGCTGTATGGGCTCGCAGCGTGACCAGCGCCAAAGGATTGAAAGGCCCCTGGCGTGCGCTCAAAGGGCTGGGAACGCGTCCGCTGGCGGAATTGCTGTTCGAACACCGGGGGGTTCGGCGCGATCCGCTCTGGTCGGATCGATTTCCCGACCACAGCCGGCAAGCGAGCCATGTGCGGCGGCAGTGGCGTGCCTTTGCCACCCGTGCCCATGAACCTGAACGGACACCGGCTTGGGCTCGCCGCTCGGTGTTCTGGCACAAAGGCCAGGCGCTTCAGGTAATGGAGTGCTTCTCGCCCTGGGTGCTGCGTCTGTCGCCGCGCCACCGCTGACGCCGCGATGCCCTACACTGGGCGTCATGCTGTTTTCACGTCGCATTGAGCACTGTCAGGTCTGTGGCACAGCGGTGGTCTACCAGATCCCCGCGGAAGACAACCGCGAGCGCGCGGTGTGCCCGGCATGCCACCACATCCACTACGTCAACCCGTTGAACGTGGTGGGCACCTTGCCCGTTTGGGGCGATCAGGTGCTGCTGTGTCGCCGCAACATTGAACCTCGCAAGGGTTACTGGACCTTGCCGGCTGGTTTCATGGAACTGGGCGAGACCACCGAGGAGGGCGCCGCGCGCGAAACCGACGAAGAGGCAGGCGCCCAAATCGAGATGCAAGGCCTGTACTGTGTGCTCAACGTGGTCACCGCCGGGCAGGTGCATCTGTTCTACCGTGCCCGTCTGCTGGACACCACATTCAACCCGGGTCCGGAGACGATTGAGGCACGTTTATTCCATCAGCATGAGATTCCATGGTCCGAATTGGCCTTCCGTACAGTGAAAATGGCACTGGACCGCTACTTTTCGGATCGTGAACAGGGTCAATTCAGCCTGTACTGTGCCGATATCCGCTGAGGATTCCGACCGTGCATGATTTGGCGAGCGGGACCGATTTTCCCTTTCGCTAGACATGAACGCTCCGCAGGAACCCATCGCGCCCCCAAATCCGACCACGCTGAATGTGCGTGAAGACCTGATCGCGCCGGATCCTTTGTTGGACTGTCTGATCGAGGTCGCACGCCTGCATGGGCTGCCTGCTTCCCGAGCCTCTTTGTCTGCGGGGCTGCCGATCGAGCAAGGCCCCTTGCCGCTTTCGCTGGCCGAACGAGCCGCCCGCCGTGTGGGGTTGGCCGCCAAATTACAGCGCACCCGCATTCAGGACATCGACCCCATTACCCTGCCCGCGATCCTCATCCTGCACAACAATCAGGCCTGCGTTTTGTTGGGCCGAGATGGCGATGGCGATACGGCGCAAGCTCGCGTTTTGCTGCCGGAAACGGGCCAAGGCTCAATCACCTTGCCCTTGGCAGACCTGCAATCGCGCTTCAGCGGCGTGGTGCTGTTCGCCCGCCCTCATTTCAAGTTCGACGAGCGCACGCCCGAAGTCAAAGCCACGGTGCAGAGCCATTGGTTCTGGGGCCCGGTGCTGGCGCAAAAGCTGGTCTACCGAGACGTGCTGTGGGCCGCGCTGATGATCAACCTGTTCGCCATGGCGTTCCCGATTTTTTCGATGAACGTGTATGACCGGGTGGTGCCCAATCACGCCGTCGAGACCCTGTGGGTGCTGGCCATTGGTGTGACCCTGGTACTGGGCAGCGATCTGTTCATGCGTTTGATGCGCAGCCACTTTGTGGACGAGGCCAGCGCCCGCATCGACGTGCAGATCTCAGGCACGCTGATGGAGCGCGTGCTGGGCATGAAGCTGGAGAACCGGCCCTTGTCTGTCGGCTCATTCGCATCCAACTTGCGTGGGTTCGAGCAGGTTCGCGATTTCATCGCTTCCAGCACCGTCACGGCGCTGATTGACCTGCCCTTCTCTTTGTTGTTCGTGGTGGTGATCGCGTGGATCTGCCCGTGGCTGGTGCTACCCGTCATCACGGTGTTCTGCCTGATCGTGGTGGCGGCCTATGTGCTGCAACACCGGCTGCATGAGTTGTCGCAAAGCACCTACCAGGCCGCGGCCCAACGCAATGCAACTTTGGTTGAAAGCCTGACCGGGATCGAAACCATTAAATCACAAGGGGCCGAGGGACAAATCCAGTCGCGTTGGGAACGAACCAACCAGTTCTTGTCGACCTTGAATGTGCGCATGCGTGGCCTATCGTCGTCGGCGATGTACATGACAGCCACGTTGCAGCAGATGGTATCGGTATCGATCATTCTGATCGGTGTCTACTTGATCACCGACAAATCCCTGACGATGGGCGGCTTGATTGCATCGAGCATGTTGGCCAGCCGAGCCTTGGCACCGGCCGGGCAAATTGTGGGGCTGCTGATGCAGTACCAAGGTGCCCGGACAGCCTTGGAGTCGCTCAACAAAATCATGGATCAACCGGTAGAGCGCCCAGAGCAAAGCGCGTTCATCCAGCGACGTGAATTCAAAGGCGAGATCGAGTTTCGCCACGTGTCGTTTGCCTACCCGGGCCGACAGGACTCAGCCCTCAACGATGTGAGCTTCAAAATCGCCCCCGGTGAGAAGGTGGCTTTGATCGGCAAGGTGGGATCGGGCAAATCGACCATTCAAAAATTGATTCTGGGCCTGTATCAGCCCAAAGAAGGCTCCGTGCTGCTTGATGGCATCGACATGCGACAGCTCGACCCCGCAGATGTGCGGCGCAATGTGGGCTACGTGTCGCAAGACGTCACGCTGTTTTACGGCACGCTGCGCGACAACATCGTGTTTGGCAACCCGCATGCGCAGGATGACGCCATCGTGGCGGCGACCGAAGCGGCGGGCCTGGCCGAGTTCGTGCAGCGTCATCCACAAGGGTTCGACATGCAAGTGGGTGAACGCGGAGAGCTGCTGTCGGGTGGACAGCGCCAAGGCGTGGGCGTGGCCCGTGCCGTGCTGCACAACGCTCCAGTGCTGCTACTCGACGAGCCCACCAGCGCGATGGATTTCTCGACCGAGGCCTTTGTGACTCAGAAAATCGGCGCCTTCGCCCAGGGCAAAACGGTGGTGCTGGTCACGCACCGCACGTCGATGCTGGCATTCGTCGATCGCGTGATCGTGATCGACCAAGGCAAGGTGGTGGCCGATGGTCCGCGCGAACGGATCATGCAGGCGCTGGCAGCTGGCCGCATCTCGCGTGCATCGTGATGGAAGGCGAGGCGCGACGATGACAAAGTGGATGAACTCAGGCAAGAAAGTGCTGAACCTGCTGGAATCGATCCGGGTTCGCATTGCGCCGTGGACGGATCGGCTGCTGGACGCGATTGCCGGACCACGTGTGACCCCTGCCTCCACACGCGCTGCTGGCATGCGCAGCTTTGAAATGGAAGCGGATGCGGTCATGTCCACGCCGCAAACGCATCGGGCTCAAACCTTGGTCCGTTCTGCTGTGGTGGTGATCACCCTGCTCCTGATCTGGGCGGCCCTGGCTCCGATCGATGAAGTGACCAAAGGGGAAGCCAAAGTCATCCCCTCCAAACAATTGCAGGTGATCCAGTCGCTAGACGGCGGGGTGGTCTCTGAAATCCTGGTCAAGGAAGGCCAGGAGGTGGAGCCCGGTCAGCTCTTGCTCAAGATCGATGAAACGCGAGCCACCTCGGGCGTGCGTGAGAGTGCCGCGCAGACCTTCTCACTGCAAGTCAAGCTGGCCCGCTTGAAGGCGCTGGCCGAGGGCACCGAGTTCAAACCACCCACAGTTGCCGCCACCGATGTGGAAGGCCAGCGTGTCATCAACGAAGAGCGTCAGCTCTATGACTCAAAGCGCGAGGAGTTTCATGCCTTGGTGGGGATCAGCGAACAGCAGTTGGAACAGCGTCAGCAAGAATTGAGTGAAGCCCAGGCGAAACGCGATTCGGCTGCCCGCAGCCTGGATTTGGCGCAGCAGGAGTTGGCCAAGACACGCCCTCTGTTGGCCACCGGCGCGGTGTCTGAGGTGGAGGTGCTGCGCCTGGAGCGCGAGGTCAGCCGAACCCGCGGCGACAAAGAGCAAGCGACCGCACAAGCGGCACGCGCGTCGGCCGCGATTGCCGAAGCCCGCCGCAAGATTCAGGAAACCGAGCTGTCGTTCCGCAATGACGCCCGCAAGGAACTGTCGGATACGCTGGCGCGCTTCAACGCCATGACGGAAGGGGCGGTTGCCCTGGCAGACAAGGTAGACAAGTCGCAGGTGAAATCCCCGGTACGCGGTCGGGTTCAGCGGTTGTTGGCCAACACCGTGGGCGGGGTCGTGCAACCGGGTAAGGACATTGTCGAGATCGTGCCGCTGGATGACGCGCTGGTGCTGGAAGCCAAGATCCAACCGCGCGACATCGCTTTCATCCACCCAGGGCAGCCCGCCACGGTCAAGTTCACGGCCTACGATTTTTCCATCTATGGCGGCTTGGATGCCGTCGTCGAAAACATCAGCCCGGATACGGAAACCGACGAACGTGGGACCAACACGTTCTATGTGGTGCGCGTGAAGACGCGGCAACCCAATTTCAACGACAAGATGCCGATCATTCCCGGCATGACCGCAGAGGTAGACATCCTCACCGGCAAGAAGACGGTGCTGTCTTACTTGCTCAAGCCGGTCCTGAAAGCGCACGCCTACGCCTTGCGCGAGCGCTGATCCCCATCCTTAAATTGCCGGAAACGCAGAGGGTTTGTGAACAAGCCCTCAAATTCCGCCGTTTCTGGACGACATACCGATCAGGAAGAGAAGTCTGCGGATTCGATCTGCGCTAATGCGCTGATTTTCCCGCCCATTTCTCAAAATCGATCACGAAATGCGATGACGCCTGACTCGCTTGAGGGCCGCTGCTTGGCTATCCTCAAAAGGCGTCCTTGTTACGTTTTGAAAGGTGTGTCATGTCCAAACCCGCGCATGTTCCTGGCGGTACCGTTGTCAGCATCCAGGGCCGCGCCACGGTGATCCCGGCCGGTGCAGGTGCTGCACGTGTGCTCAAGGTGGGCGACGTGATTCACGAAGGTGATGCGGTTTTGACCCCGATCGGAACGAAACTCATCATTCAAGACGCCAAGGGCAACCCTTGGGTTCCTCGGGATGTGATGTCGTCACTGGCTCATGCGCCCTCTTCGGCTGTGCACGCAGATCATCACGGCAAGGCCTTGCACACCAAGATCCAAGCGCTGCTGGCCGACGACAAGAATCACGCCCTGGACAAGGACCTGGACCGAGCCATTCAAGCCGTAGACAAAGGCGAAGGCGATGCAGTGCCCGCGGCCGGGCTCTCGGGTGGTGGTGGGTCGATGACCCCGGGGTTGCGGGTAGATCGCGTGATCGAGGTGGTCAGCGGGCAAGAGTTTGTCTACGGTGACACCGAGCGCGCGCCGAACGCCGAGGGCACCTCGGCCCAGGCTGTCGTACAGAACGCGGCTGTGACCGATGCGGTGGCCAAGCTGAATGCGACGGATGACACCTTCACCACAACCAAAGGTGTGATGGTTGCCCTGCCCGTTTTGGCTAACGACGGGATCGAGGCTAATCCTGGCACGCATGTCATCGAGATCAATGGGCAACCCATCCTGCCGGGCCAGCCCATCGTGCTGGATAACGGCCTGGTCCAAATGACCAGCACCGGGGCCCTGACGTTCTCGCCTGCCAGCGGTTTCGTTGGCAACCAAGCCTTCACGTACACCACGACCGATAGCAGTGGTCAGACCGCCACGGCGACCGTCCAGGTCAATGTGCTTCCCCCCAGCGATGTGCCTGTGGCCAATCCCGATCTGCTGATCACGCAAGAGGACAAGGCTGTGACCTTTGTTGCCACGGGCAACGACGATCCTGGCAGCCACGGCCCCATCGCTATCACCGAGATCAATGGCCAGTCGATCACCTCTGGTGCTTCGGTTCAGGTTGCGCATGGATCGGTCACGCTCAACGCGGACGGCAGCCTGACGGTGACGCCTGATGCTTCGTACTCCGGCAACATCAGCTTCTCGTACACGATTGCCGATCAGACCGGGCAGACGTCCAACTCATCGGTCAACGTCCAGGTCAATCCGGTCAACCATGCACCCGTGATCGGCGACAGCAGCGACCCGAGCTACGACCCTGCATCGGGCACGTACCACGTCACGACTCATGAAGATCAGGCGGTCAACGGCAAAGTCACAGCAACAGATCCTGACAGCGACCCGTTGTCGTTTGGCAAGGGATCGGATCCAGCTCACGGACAGGTGACCGTCAACCCCGACGGCACCTGGACTTACACACCTTCGCAGGACTACAACGGCTCGGACGCGTTCACCGTGGTGGTGTCGGATGGTCAAGGCCACACGACGACGACCACTGTCAACGTGGGCGTGACGCCAGTACCTGATGCAGCGGTCATCGGATCGACCGGCACCCACGGTGCTGTGGCTGAAGATACCGGAGTGGATTCAACTGGCCACCTGACCACAGGCGGAGCGCTGAGCGTGTCGGATCCCGACGCTGGAGAGGCAGGCTTTCAAGCCAACACGGTGAATGGCGCCTACGGCACCTTCACCATTGGCACCGATGGCACCTGGACTTACTCGGCAGACAACAGCCAGACCGCTGTGCAACAGCTAGGCGCCGGTCAGACTCTGACCGAGACCTTCACCGTCAAGTCCACCGATG
>JAGWLR010000052.1 GCA_028864885.1 Burkholderiales bacterium
AGTTGCTCATAGAGAGTCCTTTGTTGCCCTGCAGGGCGCTGATACTTATGGGGATCTTGCGGCAGTATGACGGTTTGTCAATATTTATTGCTGAACTTGTTTAGCGCTGCCGGTCCGCGAATTCTAAACACAAAAAAAAAAGGTTTGCAACGAGATACTCGGCAAACCCGTGGATCAACTGCGAATACTGAGAAAATTGCCCACTTGCGGAATAAAGCGCCGAAATCAATTCCGCCTTATTCCACAATGCGCTATGGTGCAGATACCGCTTGACCTAACTGAATCACCGCCAGGGCGTAATAGCTCGATTGGTTGTAGCGGGTGACGACGTAGAAGTTCTGGGTTCCTGCAATCAGCGTGGGGGCTCCATTGCCGTTGAGTAACTGCACCAGGGCCAACTTGCCTGGGTGCTCCAGCGCTTCAGGGGGTAATTGAGCCCCCAGGGATTTCATTTCATCTGCCGTGAAGCTTGGAACGATATCGGGTTCCAGCAGTTTATTCAGCGACGCCAGATCGCTCGGTGCCGTGACCGAGTAGTAGCTGGGCAACGAGGATTGCCAGCCGTGATCTGCAAGGTATTTGGCAACACTGCCAATCGCATCAACCGGGCTGTTTTGCAAATCGATGCGTCCGTCTTCATCGAAATCGACGGCATAGCGTCGAATCGAGCTAGGCATGAACTGAGGCCAGCCAATCGCTCCCGCGTACGATCCTTGAATCGATTGCGGATTCCATTTCTGTTCAGCGCAGAGTTTCAGGAATTCGCCCAGTTCACGGCGGAAAAAAGCGCTGCGGTCGGATCGCCCATCAGGAAAGTCCAGGCTGAGCGTGGTCAATACGTCAATGACTTTGAACCCGCCTGTTTGCCGACCATAAATCGTCTCCACCCCCAATACCCCGGCAACCACGGACGCAGGCACACCGTAGACACGCTCGGCGCGCTGCAGCGGTTTGGCATAGGTCTTCCAAAAGGCCTGGCCCGCGCGGATTCGAATCGGTTCAATGAATCGGCGACGGTAAGCCGACCAGTTTTTGGCGGTACTGCTGGCTGCCGGCATGATCAGCTTGCTCACCGCTTCACGGTAGCGAGCTTGAGCCATTTGGGCCCATACCCAATCGGATGGCAACGCTTGGTTCAGCGCGATGTCACTGGCGAGTTGACGCGCGTCTGCACGTTGCGCGTAATCGTCACCGTTGCGAGGGCTTGGTTTGGGTGTCAGCGATGTACTCAGGATCAAATGAGGATCACCCACTGACTTGGCCTCGTCTGGCGGTGTCAATGGGGCTGACGCGGCGGGTTCTGATGGTGCAGGAAGACTGGGGGGTAGTGCATGAGGGGCGGTACAGCCCGTGATGGCGGCCACTGAGGCCCACACCAGCCATCGCTTGGCCCTCTCTGAAGATGGGTGGACACTGAAAATGATCATGGCAGATCAGTTTGCCTGACTTTGCTTGGGGGGCGGGCTTTTCCCCGTCTGAACTGACGGGCTGTTTGTTCGATTTGTGCAACCACGAGGCGAGCCTGCTTTTGAATCGACCTGGTCGACTCTGTTGCTGGGCCGTATTGCAGGGCATCCAAGGCGTTGAGTCGCTCCTGTAGGGCTTGTCGAACCGCACCATCGTCTTGCAGCAGGTCAAGTTGGGTGAGCCGTTGGTGCCACGACATCGCTGGAGCGGGGCGTGGGCTGTTGTCTGGCGGGGGGATGCCCAAGGACACCAGGGCTCGGTCCACGCGCTGCAAATGGCGATGCCATTGACTGGGTGTTTGTCGTGGGCGAGTGAGCCACAACCAGACGATCCCTGCAGCGCTGAGCGAGGCCATCAAGGTGGCGCACAGGCGAATCAAGGCCACCCAGTCAGGAGATTGCCAGCCCCAACTCTGCAGCAACTCCAGTTGACGGCCGCGTGAGTACTCCAGCACCCAGATGTTCCATCGGTGGTTGCTGGCCTCGATCAAGGCTCTGGCCTGTCGCAACAGGGGCGAGTCGAGTTGGGGCAAAGAACCGGCCAGTCCTTCGCGAGGGCGTGGCAGCGGTCGATTCAACTCGATTCGATCAGGCGCCACAGCGGCGGTCGGATCAGCGCGTACCCAGCCGACCCCCGCCCGCCAATATTCGGCCCATGCGTGGGCGTTGCTGTTTCGAACGACATACAGGCCGTCGATGTTGTTGCGATCCGTGCCCTGATAGCCCGTGACGACTCTGGCCGGGATGTTCATGGCGCGCATCACCACCACAAATGCAGTGGCGAAGTGCTCGCAAAATCCTGCCTTGCTGTCAAACCAGAAATGGTCGATCAGATTGGGATCCGGCTGACCATCTGGGCGCAGACCGGTGTCGCCCGGTGACAGGGTGTAGGTGTAACCCTGTGTGGCAATGTGATGCATCACCGCCTCGACCAGTTGCGCCGAGTTGGCTTGACCGTGTTCAACGCTTTGCTGAAGCTCTTGTGCCCAATGGATGGTTCGGGGGTTGAGCCCTGGGGGCAGTTGCAACAGTCGCGTCAACGCTGGCGTAGGCAGCGGCGGACCAGATCTGAACTGCGGCCATGCACGTGCTTGCCATTGGGTGCGCTCGTTCAAGGTCGTGGGCAACGTCCATTGCAAACCCTGGCGCTGCGGTGTACCGACGTTGTCGAGGGCGGTGGCTTTGAGTTCCAAGGTGCCGTCCAGCACGGGGATGGTCGTCAGTCTGGGGGCCTCCAGGGTCATTTCGTAGGACAAGGGCTCGCCAACCGGCTGGACCTCGTCCAGGCTGGCATCGTCTGGTGCGCCGTGATGCAGTTGAGGTCGCGGCAGCCACTGTCGTCCATCAAACAGCTCTAGAACCGGCCCCCGGAAGTACCGCTGTGCAGGCTTCGGTACGGGGCCGTCAAAGCGAATCCGCATGGCGATGCTGTCGTCTTGCGCCAGTTCGGCCACATGGCCCAGAGACAAGTGATCGGATAAACCAATGCTGGACTGAGCATCGGCCGGCACAGCCCACAAAGGCCCCAGGCGTGGAAACAACAGATACAGCACCAGCATGGTGGGAATGCCCATCAGGACAGTGCGGCCAGAGGCTTTCATGGCCGACCAGATGGATGGCCGATACAGCGGGCGTTGCGCCAGCACAAGTGATGTCAACAGACCCCAGAAGACGCACGACATCAACAGGGCCGTGAAAATGCTTTGGGAGTAGAGGAACTGCGTGAGGATCAGGAAAAAGCCCAGTGACGTGACGACGAAGGCGTCGCGTCTTGCTCGTAGTTCGAGGGTTTTCAATCCGGCCAGCACCGAAACCAAGGTGATGCCAGCTTCACGCCCGAAAATCGACCGAAAGGTCAGAAACGTCAAGGCCATGCTGGCCAACATGGCCACCAGCAAGATCCAACGCGGCGGCAGGGCCCCATCGCGCGCGGCCAGGTAGCCTCGCCAGACCAGTGCCACGGTCACGCCACCGATGCACCACCAGGGCATGTGACCTGCGTGGGGGTAGATGCTGAGTGCCAGGACACCCAAAAGCCACAAAGTATCCCGGCCTTCTCGGCTCAAGGTGGTTTTGATGGCCCGCTGGTTCATGGCCGGCCCCAGGTGGCCAACTTGTCCAGGCATTCTTTGAGGTGTCGTGCACCTGCATCACAAGGCACGATCAGATCAGGAAGCTGCAGCCCATATTTCTGCCCCTGTTCTTGAGCTTGCTGCTCGGCGGCGAGCAGCCAGGTTGCCAGCCGGCTCAGCCGCGCTTCCGTCGACAGCCCTTGCAAAGCTGAGGCGTCCCAGTTCAGCCACAAGTCAGGGGATCGCCCTGAAACGGCTTCGCGGGTAATCAGACCCGTGCCTGAGGCCAGAGCGTGACTCGACTTTTTCCAGGCGATCCAGCGCAGAGGGTCACCCCGACGGTAATCACGCAGCCCCTCAGGCATGGCTTCCGAGTGCCGGGCTTTTTCTTGCAGGTGATCGGACTGCTGCTGGCTCATCGGCGTGGGCAAGGGCGGGGCGCTTGGGTCCAGTGCCGGCCAGATCAAGACGGAGGTGTGGGGCCGCCAATAACCCCAGGCGCGGAACAGGCCCAGGGGGTAGCGCGTCTCAATCGTGATCCGCGGGATCATCAACCAGCCCCGGCGAGGAGCAGCCACGTCCAACTCCACCGTGCTTTCGCTGCCTGGCGGCAGTTCAACATCCTGCGGGCAGCCAGGGCCTTCTCGGGTGCCTTCAGGTGCCCGAGGCCCTGCGGTGATCAACAAACCAAATCGGCCTTGTCTCTTGTGCCGATTGCTCAAGACGACCGGCACAGTCAAGACCTCTCCGGCGTGAACGCTGCGCAGCGGCAGCAGTCGCACGGACACGCCGTGCAGATTCGCATGGGTTTGATAGAGCGCAGCCAATGCCGCCCCCCCGAGCATGAAACTCAGTGCATAGCCCAGATTGATCTGTTCGTTGATGGAAGCCAATAGCAGCACGGCAAACACGCAGCCGAAGCTCCAGCCAGCCTTACTGGGCAAGATGTAGAGGTTCTTCTGGGTCAGGGTCAGCTGATCCTGGCGGGGCAGGCGTGCCTCCCACCAATTGCGCCACCAGGTGTGCCACGGTTGCGTCCAGCCTGGTTGATCTGATCGGCGTTTGAGCAGACCCGAGGTGTTCATGGCACCGGCGTGGCTTCCAGCAAAACCCGGGCTTGCGCTGCTGCACTGCGACCGCTTTGGGACAAGGGAACAAGCCGGTGAGCCACGGCGGGAACCCACAGGGATTGGATGTCTTCGGGTGAAACGTGGCCTCGGCCCAATACGAGAGCTCGAGCCCGAGCCAGTTTCAGCAGGGACAAACCGGCCCGTGGGCTGAGCCCCTGGGCAAACCAGCTGCCATCGCGCGTGGCGGTCAGCAGCGCCAGCAAATAATCCAGCAAACTGTCAGAGACGTGGACCTGATTCACGCGGTCCTGCCATTGCTGCCATTCCAGCGATGTCATTACCGGCTGCACGTGCTGCAGCAAGCTGCGCTTGTCTTCCCCTGTGAGCAGCGCTTTCTCTGCGGCGGGGTCTGGGTAACCGAGGGACAGACGCATGGCAAAACGGTCGAGCTGAGACTCGGGCAGTGGATGTGTCCCGAGTTGCTCCGACGGGTTTTGGGTGGCGATGACAAAAAAGGGCGAGGGCAGCGGGCGGGTTGCCCCTTCGACTGAAACCTGCCGCTCTTCCATCGCCTCAAGCAGCGCGCTTTGGGTACGCGGGCCGGCCCGGTTGATCTCGTCGGCTAATAAAACCTGCGCAAACACTGGGCCCGGATGGAAAACAAACGCCTCCTTTTGGCGCTCATAAACACTGACCCCGATCAGATCACTGGGCAACAGGTCAGCCGTAAACTGGATGCGCGAAAAGCTGAGGCCCAGCGAGTGGGCGAGCGCCTGAGACAAGGTGGTCTTGCCGACCCCCGGTACGTCTTCGATCAACAGGTGTCCGCCAGCGAGCAGGCAGATGACGCTCAGCGTGACCTGATCGCGCTTGCCAACAATGATCGTGCTAACCTGATCAATGAGCTGAGCGATTTGTGATGCCTTGTGCGATGGAGTGGCACTGGACGCCATGACGGGATGCAGGTCGTTGCGAAGCATTTCGCCACCTTAACCCAAACCGATGCCGCGTGCGGCCTCTAACTGACTCATGGCAACAGGCTATTTCTCACATCCCGACTGTTTGTTTCATGAAATGGGGGTGGGACATCCGGAATGCCCGCAGCGCATCATGGCCATCGAAGATCAGTTGAAGGTGCAGGGGCTTGACGCCAGGCTGCTGCCTCAGGATGTGCCCATGGTGGCGCAGGCTGACTTGGCTTTGGCGCATGATCTCAACTACATCCTGACCCTGGACGACTTCCTGCAGCAGCTCGAAGAAACCGGAGACACCCGGGCGCTCGATCCCGATACCTGGGCGTGTCCGGGAACCCGGTCGGCGGTCTGGCGCGCTGCGGGCGCTGCGGTGGCAGCCACCGATGCGGTGATTGACGGACGCTTGGACAACGCCTTCTGTGCGATCCGCCCGCCCGGACATCACGCACCCCGCAACCACACCATGGGGTTTTGCTTTGTCAACAATGTGGCGGTTGCCGCCCGCCATGCCCTCGATGTCAGGGGGCTCAAACGGGTGGCCATCGTCGATTTCGATGTGCATCACGGCAACGGCACCGAGGACATTTTTGCTGGCGATGATCGGGTGCTGATGCTGAGCTTTTTCCAGCACCCGCTCTATCCGCACTCAGGTGCCGACTGCCACGCGGCCAACATGGTCAACGTGCCGGTTCCGGCTCGCAGCGATGGCAAGGTGATTCGGGATCTGGTGAACGCGTATTGGCTGCATCGGCTCGAGCATTTCGAGCCCGAGATGCTGTTCATTTCAGCGGGTTTCGATGCCCATCGTGAAGATGAACAAGGGGGGCTTGGTCTGGTTGAAGACGATTACGTCTGGATCACGGCAAAATTGATGGATTTGGCCAATCGGTTTGCCCGGGGGCGCATCGTTTCATGCTTGGAAGGGGGATACAACCTCCATTCCCTCGCACGCAGCGTTGCCGCCCACGTGCGGACCCTGATCGAAGGCTGAAGTGTTCGACCCACGCGCAACCTGAATGACCCCTGCCACTACCCACGCAACGCAGCCCCTGACGGCTGATGAACTGGCCTATATCTGGACGCATCTGCACGAGCGATCTGCGCTCGTCGAGGCGGCCCTGCTCTCGGTGTGTCTGGGCCTAGCCTGGCTGATTGTTCGTCTGTGGCGTGGGCGGCAGCACACCGACGGCTCCATCTGGTTTGGCTCCTATGTCATTGACGGCGTCCTGTTCCCGGTCCTGGCCCTGGTGTTGTCATTGGGGCTGCGCCGCCTGTTGATTTCCGATCTGCCGATGGCGGTGTTCCGGGTGGCGATTCCAGTTCTGCTTTCGCTGGCGGTGATCCGTCTCACCGTGAAGGTGCTGAAAGCGGCCTTTCCCGCGTCCCGAACCGTGTTGGTTGTTGAAAGAACCGTGTCCTGGCTCGTCTGGCTGGGGACTGTTCTGTGGGTCACGGGGGCCTTGCCCATGCTCATGGATGAGCTGGACGACATCACCTTCAAGGTGGGGGCCACTCGCATTTCAGTGGGCAATTTGATTGAAGGTTCACTGAACGCGGTCTTCGTGCTGATTCTGTCGTTGTCATTGTCATCGGCCATCGAATCACGTCTTCTACGCGGCGCCACCGACAACCTGTCGCTTCGCAAAATTGCGGCCAATGCGTTGCGAGCCATGCTGCTGTCGATCGGCCTGATCGTGGCCTTGTCGATGGCTGGCATCGACCTGACTGCACTGTCGGTGCTGGGCGGGGCAGTGGGCGTGGGGGTGGGCTTTGGCCTGCAGAAGCTGGCCGCCAATTACGTCAGCGGTTTTGTCATCTTGGCCGAGCGCAGCCTTCGCATTGGCGATCTGGTGAAGGTGGACAACTTTGAAGGGCGCATCACCGACATCAATACCCGGTACACCGTGCTGCGCTCCGCCGGCGGCCGTGAGTCCATCGTTCCCAACGAGGTTTTGATCACTCAGCGGGTAGAAAACGCGTCTTTGGCCGATACGAAGTTGCTGTTGACCACCGTGGTACAGGTGGGCTATGGCACTGATCTCGAATCGGTGCGTCTCGCCTTGCAGGAAGCTGTGGCGAAGGTGGCACGGGTGTTGCCAGATCCGGTTCCGGCGGTGCATCTCACCGCCTTCGCCTCTGATGGTTTGGAGTTGACGATCACCTTTTGGATTGCCGACCCGGAAAATGGCCAGATGGGGGCCCGCTCCGATGTGAATCTGGCCATTTTGTCGACGCTGAACCGCTTGGGCGTCGATATTCCATTCCCGCAGAGAGTGGTCCGACATATTCCCCCGATTGAGGTATCCTCCGCGCCACGATGATTGTTCTTTCTACCTTGGTCCGCCGAGTCAGTCGGCCCTATGTGTTGCTGGCCTTGTTGTGTGCAGTGGCTGCAACTGTCTTGACCGGTTTCAGCGTGTTGTCCGTAATGAGCTGGCTGTCCCTCGTCTGGGTTGCCAGGGTCCTGGGGCAGGAGCCCCGAGCCGTGCCCGTGGCGCCAGGGGCCGTGTTGTCCCCGGCGGATGGGCGCGTGGTCAAGATTGAGCGAGCCCGTGATCCCTATGCCGATCGCGAAGCCTTGAAAATCAGCGTCTTCATGAGCTGGTTCGATGCCCACGCCAACCGCGCTTGCGTTGACGGTGTGATCCGCCAGGTGCATTACTTCCCCGGACGGATGTTCAGCGCCGAACTGGACACGGCATCCGACAGCAACGAGCGCAATGCGCTGGTGATCGATTCCCACGGGCAAATCGTGACCTTGGCGCAAGTGGCCGGCTTGGTGGCCCATCGCATCCTCTGTTATGTCAAGCCGGGCGACACCGTGATGCGCGGCCAGCGATTTGGCCGGATCCGGTTTGGCTCTCGTGTCGACGTCTATGTGCCGACCGACGCCATCGTGAATGTGGCGCCCGGTGACAAGGTGGAGGCCACCACGTCCATTTTGGCCACCTTACCTCAAGCGTGAGCGATATGAATTCTTCTTCCTCGGGTGATCCACATAGCGGTACCGACCTGGCGCACGATGATCTGGACGATGTGCCACGCCGCCCTCGCAAGGGCATCTACATCCTGCCCAATCTGTTTACCTTGGCAGCGTTGTTTGGTGGCTTTTATGCCATCGTGATGGCGATGAATGGGCAATTCGAGCAAGCTGCCATCGGGATCTTTTGTGCCATGGTGCTCGACAGCTTGGATGGCCGTGTGGCACGCATGACCAACACACAGAGCGCATTTGGTGAGCAAATGGACAGCCTGTCTGACATGGTGTCCTTCGGTGCCGCGCCTGCGCTCATCGTGTACGAGTGGGCTCTCAAAGGCCTGGGCAAGCTGGGCTGGATTGCAGCATTCGTGTACTGCTCGGGCGCGGCACTGCGTTTGGCACGTTTCAATACCAACATTTCGGTGGTCGACAAGCGCTTTTTCCAGGGCTTGCCCAGCCCCGCAGCGGCAGCCCTGGTCATTGGCCTGATCTGGGTGGTGACCGACATCGGTGAAAGCGTTCAAACCCTGCCGTGGATGATCTGGCTGGCATTTGGCTTCACCCTGTACGCCGGCTTGACGATGGTGACGAACATCCCGTTTTACAGTTTCAAGGATGTCAATTTCCGCAAGACCGTGCCCTTTATCTCGATCGTGGCCATCGCTTTGGGCATTGCTGTCATCACCATCCATCCGCCCATCGTGCTGTTTGCCGTGTTTGTGGTGTACGGATTGTCGGGATATGGCGTGTACGTCTGGAAGCGCATGAAGGGCAAACCCGTCAGCGTGATCTCGACCTCGACCGACGAGCCCGATGAAGCCGGCCTACATCGGTGATAGCTATTTCCAGCGTAATTGCGGGTTTTCGGCTTTCGCCACCGTGTTATATTTTCTCCATGACGACGTTCAGCCCCTTTTCCCTACTACTTCTAGGAGTGCCCAGGGCGCGCTGATTGCACACGTCTGTACCCCGTCGTACCGCATCACGGCCCGCTAGCACCATAGCCCGCGGGCCGTTTTGTTTCCAGGAAGACCATCATGACCGACAAGCTCATCATTTTCGACACCACTTTGCGCGATGGCGAACAGTCGCCCGGCGCGTCCATGACGCGCGAAGAAAAGCTGCGCATTGCCCGCCAGCTTGAGCGTCTGAAGGTCGACGTGATCGAAGCCGGTTTTGCAGCGTCGTCGAATGGCGACTTTGAGGCCATCAAGGCGATTGCCGACGCGATCAAGGATTCGACGGTGTGTTCGCTGGCGCGAGCCAATGACCGGGACATCAGCCGCGCGGCCGAAGCCCTCAAGGGGGCCAACTCGTGGCGGGTCCATACCTTCATTGCTACCAGCCCGCTGCACATGGAAAAGAAGCTGCGGATGTCTCCTGAGCAAGTCCTCGAGCAGGCCCGGCAATCGGTGCGTTTTGCACGCAACCTGACTGCTGACGTCGAGTTTTCGGCAGAAGACGGCTATCGCTCGGAAATCGATTTCCTGGCCCGTGTTTGTGAAGCCGTGATCGCCGAAGGGGCGACCACGATCAACATTCCCGACACCGTGGGGTATGCCATCCCGGAGCTGTATGGCAACTTCATCAAGACCTTGCGCGAAAAGGTACCCAACTCTGACAAGGCGATCTGGTCGGTTCATTGCCACAACGATCTGGGCATGGCCGTGGCCAACTCCCTGGCGGGGGTGAAGATCGGTGGTGCGCGTCAGGTCGAGTGCACGATCAACGGCTTGGGTGAGCGTGCGGGTAACTGTGCGCTCGAAGAGGTCGTGATGGCGGTGAAGACCCGTCGTGACTATTTCGGTCTGGATGTGGGCATCGATACCCAGCAGATCATGCCGGCTTCGCGCCTGGTGTCGCAAACCACCGGCTTCGTGGTGCAACCCAATAAGGCAGTGGTGGGCGCCAATGCCTTCGCTCACGCCTCTGGCATCCACCAGGATGGCGTGCTCAAAGCGCGCGACACCTACGAAATCATGCGCGCCGAAGACGTGGGCTGGGCCGCCAACAAGATCGTGCTGGGCAAGCTGTCTGGCCGCAACGCCTTCAAGCAGCGTCTTCAAGAGTTGGGGATCGATCTGGACTCTGAAGCCGAGGTCAATCAGGCCTTTGCCAAGTTCAAGGAGTTGGCCGACCGCAAGAGCGAGATTTTTGACGAAGACATCATCGCCTTGGTCAACAGCGAAGGCACGGCCAGCGAGCCCGAGCACTATCGCTTCATTGCCTTGTCGCAGAAGTCGGAAACGGGTGAGCGCCCTCAGGCCACGATCGTGTTTGCTGCCGGCGACCACGAGCACAAATCATCCAGTGAAGGCAATGGGCCAGTGGATGCCAGCCTCAAGGCAATTGAGGCTGTCGTGAAAAGTGGCGCAGAAATCGTCCTCTACTCCGTGAATGCCATCACCTCAGGAAGCACAGAATCACAAGGGGAGGTGACCGTTCGGCTGCAACATGGCGGCCGGGTGGTCAACGGGGTCGGAGCCGATCCTGACATCGTTGTTGCGTCAGCCAAAGCCTACCTTTCTGCGTTGAACAAGCTTTACAGCAAGTCCGAGAAAGTGGCAGCTCAGGGTTGACCCTGGTAACGAAGGCGAAATCGGCGAGCCCACTTTACAAAACACGCGTAAGTCCTTGATCTTATGCGTGATTTTGTTACACTTGCTGGGCAAGGAAAGGGCTGTATCTGTGACACACATGAAGTTGAAAAATAACTGGTTGGCAGTCTTGGTTGCTTCGGTGATGTCGGCCAGTCTTTGTCTGTCCGTGACACCCGCTGATGCCGCGACCCGCACGAAGGTCGTTGCCAAGAGCTCGACCAAATCCAAGGGGCATGTCAAAGCGCGCGCTCGCGTGGCTGTGGTGTCCAAGAAAAAGAGCGGCGCGGTTACGGTCCGCCGGACGGTGGCCCGAGCCCATTCCGGTCATGCGGTTCCCTTGGCCTCGGCCAAGTTGCCTGAATTTGTTCCCGTCGAGGTGAACGCGCCGGCTTTGGCCGAAGGCAAAGTCGCCACAGTGCCGTCCAATGCAGTGGCGGCCGAGTCGAAGGCGTCCGGGGCGTCTTACGGTCAGCTGTACGGATTGCATCGCACCAGTGATCCTCTGGCGCTGCAATCGAGTGCGGCGCTGGTGCTGGATCAAGATACCAAGCAAGTTCTGTTTGCCAAGAATTCAGAAGCGGTTTTGCCCATCGCTTCCTTGACCAAGCTGATGACCGCCACGGTGATTCTGGATGCCAAGCTGCCAATGGAGGAAGAGCTGACGGTCACCTCTGACGACGTCGACACTCTCAAAAACAGCAGTTCTCGTTTGGCCGTGGGGACACGGTTGACCCGAGGCGAACTGCTTCATCTGGCCTTGATGGCTTCTGAAAACCGCGCCGCGCACGCCCTCGGGCGGACGTATCCCGGTGGGCTCGATGCCTTTGTGAACGCGATGAACGCCAAGGCGAAGGCCTTGGGTATGGCCGATACCCGCTATGTGGATCCGACTGGGTTGAACAGTCGCAATCAATCCAGCGCCAGGGACCTGGCCTTGTTGATCAATTCGGCCTACCAGCAGCCCATGATTCGTGAGCTTTCGACTTCGCATGAGTACACCGCCAAGGTGGGGTCTCGTCAGATTCAGTTCCACAACACCAACAGCCTGGTGCGCAGCCCCTCCTGGGAAATCGGTTTGCAGAAAACCGGCTACATCATCGAGGCGGGTCGTTGCCTGGTGATGCAGGCGAAGATGGCCGGACGCAAGTTCATCATGGTGTTCCTCGATTCGACGGGCAAGTACTCTCGACAGGCCGATGCTGAACGTGTGCGTCGCTGGATCGAAATGGCGTCCAAGCACAATGTGCTGAGCAGTCTGTACGGCCCCAAGATCACCTCTTGATCTTGCCCGTTCGGGCAGTAAAAAGGCCTCCCTTGGGAGGCCTTTGTTTTTTGCTGCACTTGCGTTTCTGGCGCTTTACTGGCCCATTACTGGCCTTTCCAGCCCAGGGCGTTCGACACCTTGTGTGCGGTCGCCTTGAGTGCATCAATCCATTCAGGTGTGGCTCGGGCTGTTGGCATGTTCAATGTCATGCTGGCGACCACTTCGCCCAGGTCGTTGAAGATCGGCGCAGCAATCATCTGAGATGCTGCTTCGTGGCCGTCATGGTCTTGGGCCAGCCCACTTTGGCGAATCGCATTGACCTCAGATTGGAGTGTCTCGGCTTTCATGCTTTGAGCGTGAGCCAAGGCGCTGAGGCCACTGCCGGATTCATTGCTCAGCAAGGTTTTACCTGCCGCGCAGGAGGTCAGGGGAATGCGCAATCCCATCACACGAGTCACCTGGACACTGTTTCGTTCGGCCACGGTTCTTTCGATGCACAAGGCATCGTCGTCAACGCGAACAAACAGTGAAACAGAGTGTCCGGTCAATTTATGCAGTTCCTGCATCGGCTTCACCGCCAGTTCTCGCACATCGAGCCTGGACTTCACCAAGTTGCCCAGTTCCAGCAAACGCAGCCCGAGGCGATAGCTGCCCGGGCCAGATCGCTCAACCAGACGCCCAACGGCCAGATCATTGAGGATTCGGTGCGCTGTAGACGGGTGAAGGCCCGTTTGCTCGCTGATGGATTTGAGGGAGATGGCGTCGCCCTCGTGGGCCAGTGTGTCCAACAATGAGAACATTCGGCTAAGAACCTGAATCGAAGTGGATGCTGCAGTCGAGTCGGTCATCGGGGTTTTCCTCAGTGAGAACCCATTTTGGAAGATGGGATCCCCGCTCAATCGGCGAAATAATCCATGGCTTGAGTGTCATTCCGACGCCGGGATCAGTCTTTTCGGGATTTCGTTACGTTTATGAAACTTATTGCCGCAAGTCGGAAGGCATGGCTGGTGATCTGGCTCATGTGGGGGGGGGGCGTGGCGTCGATGGCCCAGCCGGGCACTGCTGAATCCGGCGCTTCGGCTCCCACCAGTGGCGCGGCTTTGGCCAGTGCACCAACCACTTCGCCCCCCACGACTCAACCCGCCTCTCTGCCAGCTTCGTCGCCGGTTGAGGTGGAGCATCGCTGGGCGGCGATCCCTCGCGTATTCGGCCGCCTCAAGGCATCGGATATCGGGGTGGTGATCAACACCGACGACCCCTATTCGGTTCAGGTAGGTGAGTACTACATCAAGGCCCGCCAAATCCAGCCGGCACATGTGCTGCGCCTGAGTTTCCCTGTCAAACCTGCACTCACACGCAGTGAGTTTGGGCCGCTTTACAAGCGCATTCAAGGGGCGTTTGGGCCTGAGGTGCAAGCACTGGCGCTGGCTTGGCGATTTCCGTATGCGGTCGAATGCAACTCGATTACCGGTGCGCTGACGCTGGGTTTCGATCCACAACTGTGCGTCAAAACCTGTGCGGTCAGCCGGTCGTCGCCTTACTTCGGCTCGGCTTCGGTGAAGCCGTTCAGCGACTACGGCATGCGATTGACCATGCTGTTGGCCGCGCGTGATGTGGACGAGGCGGAGTCGCTCATCGACCGAGGGGTTCGTTCAGATGACACTTTGGGGCGCAAAGGCGCGCCGCCGGTGAATGTGCATTTCGTGACCACGTCTGATGCGGTGCGCAGCCGTCGGCAGATTCTTTTCCCGCCGCCAGGTTTGGTGCCCTCCTTTGGGGTGGATGTGCATTTGGACCACACTGATGCCTTGCGGGATGCTGACCGGGTCGTGATTTACCTGACAGGTAAGGAGCGGGTCAAGGCTTTGGACTCAGTGCATTTTGTGCCGGGTGCTCTCGCGGACCATTTGACCTCGTTTGGCGGCATGCTGGACGACGCGCACGGTCAAATGTCCGTCTTGTCTTGGATTGATGCCGGAGTCACAGCGACGTACGGCACGACTAGCGAGCCGTGCGCGCACCTGCAGAAGTTTCCGCATCCCCAGGCCTTGCTGTTGTTCTACCTGTCCGGCGCAACGGCAATTGAAGCGTATTGGAAGAGCGTGAGGTGGCCGCAACAGGGTTTGTTCGTTGGCGAGCCGCTGGCGGCCCCCTTCGCTCGCAACTGATTCAGCGCAGCCATCCCAGTCGAACCTTGGTGCTGATCCAGGATTTTTTCAAAGGGGTCAGCAACAACCGCTCGTGCAAGATCCTGTCCTGTTGGAGTTGGATTTCCTGCAACAGAGCCAGCTGCAGGTGCGTCAACACCACCAAGGGCTTCATCGCCCGCCGCTCACTGCGATCCAACTTGCGAATCGCGGCCAGGCCCGTGGTCATTGGCTCGGCGGCCTGCGTCACCAAGGTGTCCAGCAGTTCGTGAAAAGTCGGATTGGCCTGAGGGGCTGGTTTGGTCAGTTCGTGAGCTCGAACCTGATGGGCCTGCAGCATGTCGATCGGAACATGTACCCAGCCTGCGCGAGCGTCCTGTCCCAATCGTGCCAATTGATGCGCACGCCTCCAGCCCACGCCCAGTTGGCGGGCGATCTGAAGCGATTCCGGTCGATTCGCGCCGAGGAGCACGGCACAGCCTTCAGCCGCCGCGCCGGTGGTGTGGTCACAATGATGCAGCCACACGCCGGTGTCCAACCAGCGAGTCTGGTGCACCAACTGAATCTGCCCTTCGATCTGATCCATCCAGATGGCGATAGGCAACGGAGCGGTGGTGGGGCTGGCCTGCGCGAACAGCGCCCGAGTCAAGGGGTGCGTGCCTTTCCCCTGGCTCGCATCAATGACTTCTTGTCGCCACCATGCCAATTTTGCTTCCGCGACCCCAGGATCCTGGATGTTGTAGGGGATGGAGCTGATGTCGTGCCACCATTGCCACCAATTTCGCAATGCGGCTCGTCGGGCCCAGGGGACCGACTGCAAAGCGTAGTAAATCGAGCTGCCAACAGTAGGCATGGCCAAGCGGGCGGGGCCTGGGGCGGGAGGCAAAGAACGGGTATCGGTCATGGGGCAGGGTGTAACAACTGCCTATATTGTCTCAATAGTTGAATTGACAGGTTGGGTATCCGTGCATACATTACTGACCCGCGAGTCAGTTACGATCGCGCTTCGCGCACATCAACGAAAAGAGTTTGGACATGACGAAGTCACGCTGGCACAAAGCCGCAAGTTGGGCACTTGTTTCTGCTGTCATTCTGGTGATGGCCGGGTGCGGGAAAGAACCCGTGGTCGAGGCCCCGGTACGCGCCGTCAGAACGCAGGTGTTGGCGGGAACCGGCGGCACCCTGGAGCGCGATTTTGCCGCTGACATCCGTGCTCGAACGGAGTCGAAACTCGGCTTCCGGGTGGGCGGGAAGGTGATGCGGCGGCTCGTTGAGCTGGGGCAGAGCGTTCGTGCTGGCCAGGTGCTGGCTGAACTCGATCCCCAGGATCTTCGTCTGGGGCAGGATGCCGCTCGCGCAGGCGTGGTCGCCGCAGAGGCCAATGCCGCGCAAGCCCAGGCAGATCTGAAGCGGTTCACTGAACTGCGGGCGCAAGGTTTCATCAGCGCTGCTGAGTTGGATCGTCACGTGACCCAGGCCAAAGCAGCAGAATCCTCGCTGCGACAGGCTCGGGCGCAGGCGGGTGTGCAAGGCAACCAAACCGCCTATGCTGATTTGACCGCGCCGGCCTCCGGTGTCATCACCGCGGTTGATGTGGAGCCAGGGCAGGTGGTCAGCCCAGGTTTGCCAGTGTTCCAACTGGCCGAAGATGGTCCACGGGACGCTGTTTTCGCGGTACCAGAAACCCTGGCCCGCTCGGTGCGTAGCTTGGTGGGGCGCAAGGATGCCATCCAAGTCAAGCCTTGGGGATCTGACGAGTGGGTGAAAGCCACCATCCGCGAGATGGCCGCTGCGGCCGATCCGATCAGCCGCACATTCTTGGTCAAGGCCGATGTCGGCCGTCAGGGGTTTGAATTGGGGCAAACCGCCAGCGTGAAGCTGGTGGGGCCAGTGCATGCCAAAGATGGCATCCGCGTTCCTTTGCCGGCCGTGGCTGAGCGAGATGGCAAATCGGTGGTCTGGGTGCTGGATGGCAAGAGTATGACGGTGCAGCCACAGCCCGTTGCGACGGGTGACATCACCGGTGACGTGGTGTTGATCGTGCAAGGACTCAAGCCCGGGCAGGAAATCGTGACCGCGGGTGCTCACGTCTTGAGTCCCGGTCAGAAAGTCCGACGCTACCAGGAACCTGTCACACCGGATAGCAAGTCTTGAGCGTTGAAGGAACTGGCAAGTGAGCACTGCTGATCAAAAGACGCCGACCTCGGGCCGGCAACGCTTCAACGTCTCGCGTTGGGCACTCGAACACCCCTCGCTGACGCGCTACCTGATGGTGGTGCTGATGATTTTGGGTCTCGTGTCGTATTTCCAGCTGGGGCAGGATGAAGATCCTCCCTTTGCGTTTCGGATGATGGTGGTTCGCGCCTACTGGCCCGGTGCGACGGCCACGGAGATGGCCGAACAGGTCACCGACAAGATCGAGCGGACCTTGCAAGAGGTGCCTTATGCAGATCGGATCCGTTCGTACACCAAACCGGGCGAGTCACTGACGATCTTCCAGGTGAAGGATTCTTCGCCGCCCAAAGAGATCCCCAACCTCTGGTACCAGGTCCGCAAGAAGATTGGCGACATGCGGCAAACCTTGCCGCAAGGCGTGTACGGCCCCTTCTTTAACGACGAATTTGGCGATGTGTACGGCTCGATCTATGCCTTGTCCGCCGATGGCTTTTCGTATGAAGAGCTGCGTCAGCATGCCGAGCGCATCCGGTCCGATCTGCTTCGGGTGCCGTCGGTGGCCAAGGTAGAGCTGTGGGGTGTTCAGGCCGAAAAAATCTTCGTTGAAATCCCGCAGCAACGGCTGGCGCAACTGGGGCTGGACATGAACCAGTTGATTGCCCAGCTCAATGCGCAAAACGGTGTCGAAAATGCCGGTGTGTACGCTGGACACGCCAGCAACATTCAGATGAATGTGCAGGGTGAGTTCACGTCGGTCCAGCAGGTCAAGGCCATGCCGATCCGCTTGGTCAATCCGCAGACCGGGCAGGGGCGTACGTTCAAGCTGGGCGACATCGGTGAGGTTCGACGCGGCTACGAAACGCCGCCTACCACCAAGGTGCGCCACGAAGGCAAAGAAGTCATTGCCATTGGCATCTCGATGGCCAGGGGCGGTGACATCATCGCTTTGGGCAAGAACCTGCAGACGCAAATCGAGCGCATCCGCCAAGAGCTTCCGGCCGGGATCGAGTTGGATCAGGTGCAGAACCAACCCAAGGCGGTGGCCAAGTCCGTCGGTGAGTTCGTGCATGTGCTGATCGAGGCCGTGGTGGTCGTGCTGGCCGTGAGCTTTGTCAGCTTGGGGCTGCACACCAAGCCCCTGCGGCTGGATGTGCGCCCGGGCATGGTGGTGGCCATCACCATCCCGTTGGTGCTGGCCGTGACCTTCCTGGTGATGTACTACTGGGGCGTCGGCCTGCACAAGATTTCTCTGGGGGCCTTGATCATTGCGCTGGGCTTGCTGGTCGACGACGCCATCATTGCCGTCGAGATGATGGTCCACAAGCTGGAAGACGGCTACGACAAAATGAGTGCCGCGACGGCCGCGTACGATCTGACGGCCATGCCAATGCTGACCGGCACGTTGATCACCGCTGTGGGTTTTCTGCCCATCGGGATGGCCAAATCCGGGGTGGGTGAGTACACCTTTGCAATTTTCGCGGTCACGGCCGCGGCGTTGCTGATCTCGTGGTTGGTGTCGGTCTATTTCGTGCCCTACCTGGGGCAGTGGCTGCTCAAGACCAAGCCCAAGGTCACGGCCGACCAGGATCTGTATGACACCCCGTTCTACACGCGCTTCAAGGCCCTGGTGAACTGGTGCGTGGCACACCGCTGGATCACCATCGGCTTGACCATTGGCGCGCTGGTCCTCGGGATGCTCGGCATGTCCAAGGTGCAGCAGCAGTTTTTCCCGGATTCGAGCCGGCCTGAAATTCTGGTGGATTTGTGGACGCCTGAAGGCACCAGCTTTGAGGCCACCGAGGCAGTGGCCAAGCGCTTCGAAGCGCGGCTGATGAAAGAGCCTGGGGTCAAGAGCGTGACCACTTGGATCGGCTCGGGCTTGCCGCGCTTTTACCTGCCGATGGACCAGATCTTCCCGCAGAGCAACGTCAGCCAGGCGGTGGTGTTGCCGGTCGATTCTGCCGCGCGTGAAACCTTGCGCCGTAAGCTGCCTGAACTGCTGGCTGCCGAGTTTCCTGAGGTGCGCACTCGGGTCAAGTTGCTGCCCAACGGGCCACCCGTTCCCTACCCCGTGCAGTTCCGCATCGTCGGTGATGACGTGCCCTCCTTGCGCCACTGGGCCGAGGAAGCCAAGAACCTGATGCGGGCCAATCCCGACATGCAAGGCGTCAATGACAACTGGAACGAGTACATCAAGTCGGTCACCCTCACGGTGGACCAGGCCAAGGCGCGAGCCCTGGGTGTGACCTCGCAGTCGATTGCGCAGGCCACCCGGGTGCTGACCTCGGGTTCAACGATCGGCCAGTTCCGAGATGGCGATCGCACCATCGACATCGTGTTGAAGTCGCCGCAATCCGAGCGAGAAACGCTGGCCTCGCTGGCCAACGCCTACGTGCCGACCGCCAGCGGTCGCATGGTCCCTATCCTGCAGGTTGCGCGTCCGGTGATGACCTGGGAGCCCGGTGTGCTTTGGCGTGAGGGGCGTCGCTTCTCGGTCACGGTTCAAGGTGATGTCCGCGATGGCGTTCAGGGGCCGACTGTGAGCAAGGCCTTGTGGCCCCAGATGCAGGCCCTGCAAGCCAAGATGCCACAGGGCTATCGCATCGAATTGGCCGGCACGGCTGAAGAATCCAGCAAGGGGCAGGGGTCGATCTTTGCAAACGTGCCCGTGATGCTATTCATCACCTTCACCTTGCTGATGCTGCAGCTCCAGAGCTTCTCTCGGGCCTTGCTGGTATTCCTGACGGGGCCGATGGGCATTGCCGGGGTGGCCCTGGCCTTGCTGGTCTCGGGGCGTCCGTTCGGCTTCGTGGCTTTGCTGGGGGTGATCGCCTTGATGGGCATGATCATGCGCAACTCCGTGATCCTGATCGACCAGATCGAACAGGATCGTGCCAAGGGCGTGCCGGCCTGGACGGCGATCGTTGATGCGGCCGTTCGCCGCTTCAGACCGATCGCGCTGACGGCTGCTGCGGCAGTCCTGGCCATGATCCCGCTGTCTCGCAGCGTGTTCTGGGGGCCGATGGCGGTGGCCATCATGGGCGGGCTGATTGTGGCTACCGCGCTGACCTTGCTGGCCTTGCCGGCCATGTACGCGGCGTGGTTCCGGGTGCGCCGAGACGCCTGATCGGTTCAAAGTAGTCGAATGCCGCGCTAGAATCGCGGATTCGACCGAATTGTCAGTTCGGGCGTGAAAGCGCCCGAACCCTTTTTCTGGTCCAAGCGCGGGTGGCGAAATTGGTAGACGCACCAGGTTTAGGTCCTGACGCCAGCAATGGTGTGGGGGTTCGAGTCCCCCCCCGCGCACCAGACCATTTCTTATCAATCAAGACTGAGAGTTCACATCATGGCTGTCACCGTGGAGACCCTCGACAAGCTGGAGCGACGCATCACCCTGTCGCTGCCCGCTGACGTCCTCAAGAATGAAGTCGATGCGCGCCTGAAAAAGCTGGCCCGCACCGCCAAGGCCGACGGCTTCCGCCCTGGCAAAGTCCCCATGAATGTGGTGGCACAGCGCTACGGTTATTCCGTCCAGTACGAAGTGCTGAACGACAAGCTGGGCGAAGCCTTCGCGCAAGCTGCGGCCGAGGCCCAGCTGCGTGTCGCTGGCGCTCCTTCGATCGCTGAAAAGCAAGGCGAATCGGCCGAAGGCCAAGTGCAGTTCGAAGCCACTTTCGAGGTGTATCCCGAAGTTTCGATCGGTGACCTCTCAGGTGTCGAAGTCGAGCGCGTCTCTGCCGAAGTCAACGAAGAGGCCATCGACCGCACCATTGAAATCCTGCGCAAGCAGCGTCGTACATTTGCGCAACGTCCTGCCGCCGAAGGCGCTGCTGATGGCGACCGCGTGACGATCGACTTCGAAGGCAAGATCGATGGCGTGCCGTTTGAAGGCGGCAAGGCCGAAGGCTTCCAGTTCCTGGTTGGCGAAGGTCAGATGCTCGAAGCTTTCGAGAAAGCCGTTCGCGGCATGAAGGCCGGCGAGTCCAAGACTTTCCCCCTGAAGTTCCCTGACGACTACCACGGCAAGGATGTTGCCGGCAAAGAAGCCGACTTCCTGGTTACCGTCAAGAAGATCGAAGCCCAGCAACTGCCCGAAGTGAACGAAGATTTCATCAAGGGTTTGGGCCTGGCCGACGGTTCGCTGGACGCGTTGCGTGCTGACATCAAGAAGAACCTGGCTCGCGAAGTCAAGTTCCGTGTCGCGGCTCGCAACAAGGCTGCGGCTTTGGAAGGCCTGCTGACCGTGGTCAATTTCGACCTGCCCAAGGCTTTGATCGACTCTGAAACCGAGCGTCTGCTGGAAGGTGCTCGCGCCGACTTGAAGGCTCGCGGCATCAAAGACGCCGACAAGGCTCCGATCCCGGCCGAAATGTTCAAGCCCCAGGCCGAGCGTCGTGTACGCCTGGGTCTGACCGTGGCCGAATTGGTCAAGGCCAACAACCTGCAGGCCAAGCCTGAGCAATTGCAAGCTCACATCGAAGAGCTGTCGCAGAGCTACGAGCAGCCCGCACAAGTGGTGGCTTGGTACATGAGCGACCGTCAGCGCATGGCTGAAGTCGAAGCCGTCGTAATCGAGTCCAATGTGGCCGACTTCATCCTGTCGAAGGCCAAAGTGACCGACAAGGCCCTGAGCTTTGAAGAGTTGATGGGTCAGCAAGGCGCCTGATCGGCGTTTTGAGTCATCTGGCTGATTTTTTCAGCCTCCAGCACCTGCAAACCCTTGCGTTGGCAGGTGCTTTTTGTTTTCGTGCACCCTCATTTGTGCGTGCAAACAACGGAAAGACGATCAAGGCAGTCAGGCGCTTTTTCCGGCGTTCGACATGCCCGATCTCGACGTCATAATCATTTCACACACAAAAATCGGCGCCTTGTCTGGGCAGGGCGCTTCTCTAGAAGGATGCACATGAGCGCACTGGATACGCAAAACCTGGGCTTGGTGCCCATGGTGATCGAACAATCTGGTCGTGGCGAGCGCGCCTACGACATCTACAGCCGCCTGCTGCGCGAGCGGGTGATTTTCCTGGTCGGCCCCGTCAATGACGCCACTGCCAACCTGGTCGTGGCTCAATTGCTGTTCCTGGAAAGCGAAAACCCGGATAAGGACATTTCCCTGTACATCAACTCGCCGGGGGGCAGTGTGAGTGCTGGCATGTCGATTTTCGACACCATGCAGTTCATCAAACCCGACGTGTCGACCTTGTGCATGGGCATGGCCGCATCGATGGGCGCATTCCTGCTGGCAGCGGGAACCAAGGGCAAGCGATTTGCCTTGCCCAACTCCAAAATCATGATCCACCAGCCGCTGGGCGGGGCTCAAGGTCAGGCAACCGACATTGAAATCCATGCCCGCGAAATTCTCAAAACCCGCGAACAACTGAACCGCATCCTGGCCGAGCGCAGTGGCCAGTCTCTGGAGAAGATCCAGGCGGACACAGAACGCGATTACTTCATGTCGGCGGCAGAAGCCGCCACGTATGGACTCATCGACAAGGTGTTGGAAAAGCGTCAATAAACCGGGTAGGGCCGTGCCTCTTCCGTGACTTGCTCCCGGTCCTATTTGACTTATTATCAGAACCATACCTTGCCGACTCTTTGACAGGCCGCACCATGCCCGAGAAAAAAGGCTCCTCCAGCGAAAAAATCTTGTACTGCTCCTTCTGCGGAAAGAGTCAGCACGAGGTCAAAAAGCTCATCGCCGGCCCGTCGGTCTTCATTTGCGACGAGTGCATCGAGCTGTGCAACGACATCATCCGTGATGAAGTGGCAGCAGAAGCCGAGCAGACTCGTCCAGCGAAGAGTGACCTGCCCACCCCGCTTGAGATCAAGGAAAGCCTTGATCAGTACGTGATTGGCCAGGACACGGCCAAGCGCACGCTGTCGGTGGCCGTGTACAACCACTACAAGCGCCTCAAACACATGGGGCATGGCGAGGGCAAAAAGCCAGACATCGAGCTGGCCAAGAGCAACATCTTGCTGATCGGGCCCACCGGCTCCGGCAAGACTTTGCTGGCTCAGACCTTGGCCCGCCTGCTGAACGTGCCTTTTGTGATTGCTGACGCCACCACCCTGACCGAAGCCGGTTATGTGGGGGAAGACGTCGAAAACATCATTCAAAAGCTGCTGCAAAACTGCAACTACGAAGTCGAAAAGGCCCAGCGCGGCATCGTCTACATCGACGAAATCGACAAGATCTCGCGCAAGTCTGACAACCCCTCCATCACGCGTGATGTGTCGGGTGAGGGCGTGCAGCAAGCCTTGTTGAAGCTGATCGAAGGGACGATGGCTTCTGTGCCGCCTCAAGGTGGCCGCAAGCATCCGAATCAAGATTTTCTGCAGATCGATACCACCAACATCCTGTTCATCTGTGGCGGCGCTTTCGATGGTCTTGAAAAGATCATCCAGAGCCGCTCGGTCAAGTCCGGCATTGGTTTTGCTGCAGAAGTCCAGAGCAAGGATGAGCGCAAGGTGTCTGAAGTGTTCCGTGAGGTCGAGCCTGAGGATCTGATCAAGTTCGGGATCATCCCCGAGTTGATCGGTCGGATGCCGGTGGTGGCCACCCTGGGTGAGCTGACCGAAGAGGCACTGGTTCAGATCCTGACCGAGCCTAAGAACGCCCTGGTCAAGCAGTATCAACAGCTGCTGTCCATGGATGGCGTCGAACTCGAAATTCGCCCGGCCGCCTTGGCAGCCATTGCCCGCAAGGCGTTGGCCCGCAAGACGGGGGCACGTGGACTGCGTTCCATCGTGGAGCAGTCGCTGCTGGATACGATGTTTGAGCTGCCGACGAAAGAAGGCGTTCAAAAAGTTGTATTG
>JAGWLR010000145.1 GCA_028864885.1 Burkholderiales bacterium
TGACAAGCCGTCTCTGAGCCGCTGGTGATTTGAGCCGGCCAAATCGTGCAGTTGGCGCAATCTCAATTTCCAACCAATCACCCCAGTTGGTCACGTTAGCGACACGAGTAAAGATAACCTCAGACACCCGCGAGGCCGCTGCCTTGGCGATATGTAGCGCTACATGTATTGATTCAGCTAGCCGTCCATCCGTAATACTCCGATCTATCCATGTCAATGCTCGCTCGAGTTGGTGGGGCCAAACAACATGCGCCTTGACCTCGCCGAGAGGCACATCTGCCCGAATGGATCGGGTAAGGGGAGGCGCATCAAACCAAGTTATCAAAAAGTGATGGAAATTTGTCAGTGCACTCGCCATCGTTTTTTGGCTACCGGGTGCTTGCGCCTGCACCAGTCCTTGATACATGTCGCAGAGGGTCTCTGTGTCCCATCTGTCAATATCAATGGACATTTTTTTCAGAGAATAGAAGAGCGGCTCTAGGGCTTTGTGTAGGTATGCGTGGGGTGTTCTCTTCGGGGGATTTGGTTGTTGAATGGTTCCACTTTCAATGATGTCAATGGACCATGCTAAGAGCAAGGACGTGATCGGGCCGGTGCTGGCTGCCGTCATTCTTAGTTTTAGCAGGGCATCTATCCATCGATCCTTGGCCATTGAATCTGTTTCTTTTTCTACGAGAGAGATGTGCTCCAAAGCTTGCCTAATCAGGATGGAACTTGAGTCGGATCCGGTTGCAATGGCCATCGCGTCGATCAACTCGGAACAACTGTCTTCTGTGGTCCACGGATTTGACTCGTTGGACTCTTTAACAGGGAGTGATGGAACAAGATTCGTCGCTTCAGAGGCCAGGCATGCACGGGACAAAGCGGTCATTGGCTGTACACCGCTGACGTGAAAGAACAATGGCAATGGCAAGTTCTGGTACCACCAACAAAGAGCGTCTCGCTCCAGCTCAATGAGTCGTTCTTTAGGTTTGAATGGCTTGTATTGAGGGGACTCAGAAAGTGAGGCCTCGAGTCCTTCCAAAAGACCGCAAGGTGTGCAATCGAGGGAGGTCAGAACTGATACGGTTCGATCGCTGATTGCGCGGCGCTCCAGCCGAGGCGGCCCATCGCCACGCCACTCCAGACAAAGTTGGTCCCGCCACTTGTAGATGTTCGCCAGCGCTGAATCGATCTGCCCCAGCTCGCTAGGAAGAATGCCGTCGCATACGACTAGGCATGATGCGGCCAGACCAGCATTGCAAGATGTCTCAAGAAGGACATATTTTGCAAATCGATTGAAGCGTCGTATTCTGGCGGGAATGCCTCCGCTTAATCGAAGTTGATATACCCCAACCTCATCCTTAGTGATTCGAAAGCCTGCCTCGGCAAAGTTATGCGCCCGTTGTTGCATCAGTGCCTCCGAGCCAAACCAGAATTCACTTTGCCGAAAAGCTGATTGGCAACGGCGTCAATGGCTTTTGAAACGCGTTGACACCATTCCACCAAAATGAAGTCACTGGTGGAGCACGACCGTGACTGTCCTACGATGTGGTGCCTCAGCATCGCATCGATGTCGCCGGTTCGAAGGCCTTGATAACGAAGTGTGTTTTCTAACCATTTCCGACCTGCGTCGTGAGCAATGGCTATGTCCGGATCCAATGAGCCAAACACTGCATGACTACCGACGCGTTGAATACGAGCCAGCGAACTGGCAGTGCACAGCAAACCAACTGGCTCGCCGTTGACAACGGCGAGTAGCCATTCATGAAAAACTGTTCCAGTCCCGCCTAGGTTTTCGATGCGACCGGCAACGGCAAAACAGTGGATTCGAAAGCAGCCGATCAGCTTTTTTGCTCTTGTACACAGTGCGACAGGCAGTGATCCTGGTGGACCAGGGATTTTCTTGTCCTCAACGTCTACCCAAAGATCAGCGCATTCGTCGATGTCCGCGAACAGTGGATAAGCCTTGGTTTGCCGCAGCGCTAACAGAAGCGCGAGCTCGCATGCAACGTATTTGGTGTATCGATTGTGGAATTCAAGCAGCCTCGCCAGATCACGGTCCCTGCGAGCTGGCCTAACTGATTCAGATTTTGAATACAGGAATGCAACGGCGCGTTGCAATGCATCGGCTTTAGAAACAATGCGAGATCCGAACCCCACAATCTGTCCACTGTCTCGCGCAGCATTACCCCACCCGATCTGTTGAAAGAGTCGATCACATGCGGACCAAATCTCGTCTTTGCCGGCAACAGCGTAGTGAATCTTTGACCGTGGGATATGGCCAAAGTCGCCTGTTATAAGGGCTGCAAGTAAATTGTCTATGCCAATTGATCTTGCGTAGATGCCGACGCTGTTTATCCATCTCGACCACGATGGAGTGATCTCGCAAGGAAGGCAAATCATCGCTTGATCGCCGCTCAGAGGGGGAGCCTCTGGATACAACTCACCCAGGGTTTTTGCATCAGGAGTTGCTTTCAAGCGCTCACGTAGCTGATAGACCAACGCGGCCGGCAGAGGCTTTGTGTTGATCAGACTTGCCGCCACGGCGGTGGCATTGACAGGCGCTGCGGCGCTATCCTCCGCAAGGAAGCCAACATCCAGTTTGATGACACCTGCTTCGACATCGATGCATGCGATCCATGCATCGGCTTTGCTGTCTGCTAATGGCAAGTTGGGCAGTAAGTCAACCGTTAAAGTCGACAGCGCCGAGCAGACTGCCCAAGCGCCACGCCAGTCGTTCGTTGAGATCCATTCTGCAGTTTGTCGAAAGGCCTCCTGAAGTTGTCCCTTGCTCAAGTTTCGATGATTGAACACGCCTGAGCGATGCGCAGGGCTGGAGTAGTCCCCCTGTGTCAGGATAGTTGTCGCTCCGATAGAACCGAGAATCAAGGGGGCGAGAACATGAGAGACAGAAGTGGCCCGATACGGACAGGAATTCAAGAACAGAGCGGTAGCCAGGCTGCTGCCGCCCGAGAGTGCCTCAGTCGATGAGGTTTCCAGAGAGATTGGCGTGAGCGTGTCGACCTTGGAGCGCTGGCGCAGCGATGCGCTCAGCCAAAGTGGTCGAGAGCAGGTCTGGACGGCCTCAGCCAAGTTTGAGGCAGTGCTGATCACAGCGTCGATGGATGAGCATGCACGCAGCGCTTGGTGCCGCAGCAATGGTGTCCATCTGCACGAGCTGACATCGTGGCGGCAAAGCGCCACGCAGGCCCTGGCGGGCCCGCAGGAGATGCGAGCCAGTCCGCAGCAGACCAAGCAAGACCGCAAGCGTATCAAGGAGCTCGAACGCGATCTCAGGCGCAAGGAGAAGGCGCTGGCTGAGGCGGCAGCATTGCTGGTACTGTCAAAAAAAGTCGAGGCGATCTTCAACAAGGACAGGGACGAGGACGCATGACCTCGCTGGAAGATCGCCGTACGCTGTCCGATGCCATTGCCGGGGCGTGCAAGGATGGAGTGCGCCTGCACCTTGCGTGCGAAGTGGTGGGAATCAGTCCCCGCACGCTGCAGCGCTGGCGAGCACCGCAGGGCGTGCGCGAGGATGCGCGCCCCTTGGCTGCGCGCCCGACGCCGGGCAACGCCCTGAGCGAACAGGAACGCAAACAGATCATGGCGGTGGTCAACGAACCCCGGTTTGCTGATGTGCCACCCGCACGCATCGTGCCCATGCTGGCCGATGAAGGGGTATACCTAGCCAGCGAATCGACCATATGCCGCTTGCTGCGCGAGCATGGCCAAAACAGCCATCGAGGGCGTGCCAAAGCTCCCAGCGCACAGCGCATGCCCACCACGCATGTGGCCACAGCGCCCCGTCAGGTTTGGTGCTGGGACATGACCTATCTGCCTGCCACCGTGGTTGGACGCTGGTTCCACCTGTACCTGATCATGGACCTGTACAGCCGCAAGATCGTGGGCTGGGAGGTGCATGACAGCGACGACGGAGAGCACGCCAAGCAACTGCTCAAACGCACAGCGCTGGCCGAGGACATTGCCCAGCTTGAGCACAAGCCTGTGCTTCACGGTGACAACGGTGCCACGCTCAAGGCCACCACGGTGCTGGCCATGCTGCATTGGCTTGGCGTCAAACCCTCTTACTCACGGCCTCGTGTCAGCGATGACAACGCATTTGTGGAGTCACTGTTCAAAACTGCCAAGTACAGACCCCAGTTCCCTTCACGGGGTTTTGCAGACCTGGCAGCAGCACGCCAGTGGGCCAGCGAGTTCGTGCACTGGTACAACATGGAGCACCGCCACAGCGGCATCCAGTATGTCACTCCTGCGCAGCGCCACAGCGGTCAGGACGTCGGTATTCTGCGAGCGCGTGATGGGCTATACCAGGATGCCAAACAACAGCGACCACAGCGATGGGCGCGGCATACGCGCAACTGGGATCACGTTGCCGTTGTCACACTCAATCCCGAGCGAGATCAGCCTGCGACGGTGGCTGCCAACCTACCGAATCTATCCATCAAGATCGCATGATTCAGGCGACAACTACCTTGACATTCACCGGT
>JAGWLR010000053.1 GCA_028864885.1 Burkholderiales bacterium
GCGATTCAGAATACCCGAACAGCGAGGTCTTGACCATGGCTTCGAAACCCGTGGCTGAGACACGCCGGATGAAGTTGTCTGCCATGTTTTCTCGGATCTTGGACAGCTGTGTCTGGATGAAGGCCTTGCCACCATCGGCCAACAGCATCTCAGGGGCGACTTGAAACGAGCTGATCACGCTGAGAGTGCCCATGAACGAACTGGCGTTCACCGCCGCCTGAAACATGGTGTTGGCCCCGGCCCCCAACCGCGCCGCGTAAACGGAACGAACTGCATGGCGTTTGACCACGTGGCCGATTTCGCGTGCCAGAACAGCGGCGAGTTCCTCGTCGTTGTCGATGCGCAAAAAGAGTCCGGTGCTGAGAATGATGTCGCCATTGGCGCTGGACAAGGCCAACACATCGGCGTTGTCAATCACATCGACATGGATCTTGTCGGCCATGTCTGGCCACAACTGCTTGATCAATTGGCGGCTTTGGTCCGCCAAAGCCAGAGCTTGGGGCGACGGGGTGCCTCGCACAAACTGGCTGCGTGATACTTCGGCCTCTTGCCAGATCCGCTGCTCCAATTCGTCGCTGGGCTGGATGCTGGCGCCGTCAGGAAATTCGTCATAAAACAGAGCGTAAGCGGGGGTCAAGCAGGCCATCCCCGCAGCCCATGCAAAGGCCCAGGCAATCCAACGTTTCATTTGCTGCCCTTTCCAGCCAGCTCTTGACGCTTTTTGAGCGTATTTCGAAAATCCGTCAGAACGTTTTCGCCCATCGCCTTCACATCTGATTCGTCGGTCAGGGCCTTGCGGGTGGCGGTATCGTCGTCAAACATGAGGATGTTGCCTGTTCGCAGGTCAACCACGGCCATCACAACGGCCGCTGGCTGGGCGCTCAAGGATTCGCCAATAGGCAAGACGCTGCTCAAGGTATCGAGCACCTTGCGTGACGTGCTTCTGACCGTGTCTTTGCCGACGATGAAGATCGCGGTTTCAGCGCCGGTTTGATCAGCTACGTCACGCAGCCCCCGGCCCAAGGTGTAATCAAAGTAGCGCAGCTTGCCTTGCCATACGTCGTCCGCCTCTTCTTTGACCAACAGAAGCTGGCTGACCATGGTGGCAAAGAGCGCCCGATGCTGCAACAGGGTGTCTTTTTGCGGGCGTGACAGCCGGTTGAAATCCACCACCGAGAACGCTTGTTCTTGGCGCCCCAAATCCATGATGTGGCGAGACAAGGTCTCTGACGCCTGCCGCTCGGCCGAAACCACCCGCTCCTCGGTTTTGCCAAAGGTGACTTCGGTGATGACGAAGTCTGCGGGAACCACGATCACCTTTTTGGGGCCATCCTTGGTGCCGCCCGCAAACTCAGAGCGAACCAGCCCCCGCGGGCCACAGGCCGTGAGGATCAGACACAAACCCACAATCGATACAAAGTAACGCATGCAAATTTACAAGTGGCATGCCGAACGTGCTCATCCCGTTGCCAGCCATCCGGCTAACTCTGCCGCCGATCGCACACCCAGCTTTGAAAACACCCGCGCCCGATGCACCTCAACCGTTCGCACGGCGATGTGGAGTTCATCCGCAATCACCTTGTTGAGCTTGCCTGCAGCCACGCGTGTCATGACTTCACGTTCTCGGTCGCTCAAGCTCGCCAATCGAGCTTTGCGTTCCGATTCGCGTGCATCGTTCACATAAGTTGCAGCCTCAACCGCCAACGCTTGTTCGATGCGATCGACCAAAGTGTTGTCACTGTACGGCTTTTCCAGAAAATCGAAAGCACCTTTTTTCAAAGCTTCAACGACCATCGGTATATCGCCATGCCCGCTCAAGAACATCACGGGATTGCGGACATCCAGAGCTTTGAGTTCGTCGTGTAATCGCAACCCTGACATGGGTTCCATGCGTACGTCCAGCACAAACACGCCACGGACAGGCAGGTGACGTTTTTGCAGGTCGGCCAGTAAGGCCGGGCCGCTGTCAAAGCAATGCACCAACAAGCCCCGCGACCCCAACAAAAAAGCCAGGGCATCGCGCACCACGGCTTCATCGTCTACCAGAAACACCTCGCCCACATCCTGGATGTTCATTCCTGTTCCTCCGCCACCGGCAAGGAAAACGCCAAAGCCGCCCCACCCAGGGGGCTGTCTTCGACGTCCAGCACGCCGTAGTGCAACTCGATGATCGAGCGGCAAATCGCCAGTCCCATGCCCATGCCATCCGACTTGGTTGAATAGAACGGTTCGCACAACTGGTCGATGGTTCTCCCCCCCAGGCCCGGCCCGCTGTCAGCCACGACCACCTTCACAAATCCCGATTGGGCACTGGGGTGCGCCTGTATCAACAGCTGGCGGTCTGCGCTTTGCTGGCTCATCGCATCGCAAGCGTTGCGAACCAGGTTGATCAAAACCTGTTCCAGCAAGACCGGGTCGGCCATCACCTGGCTCAAGCCCTCGGCACACTGCAGCCGCCACGTCACCTTTTGCTTGGCCAATTCGCGTTGCAGCAAGTTCATCGCTTCGACCGCGATCTGAGTCACGTCACAGGGTTCGAGCTCGGGCTCGTGACGGGTCAGAAACTCACGAATGCGCTTGACGATTCGCCCGGCATGCGCGGCCTGCTCGCCGATCGTCTTGAGGGGGCGCATCAAACCCTCGTCGGCAGGCCGAACGCGCTCCAGAGCATTGAGCAAGCCTGTGTTGTAGCTGATGATGACGGAGAGGGGCTGGTTCAGCTCGTGTGCCAACGTCGACGCCACCTCGCCCAGCATGGTCAGACGCGCATGGTGGGCCATCGTCTCCAGCTGTTTGCGTTCGCGTTCCTCCAACTGTTTGCGTTCGGTGATGTTGACGATGGACGCCATCCACCCAATGTGCTCGCCGGAGGCATCGACCAGAGGGGCCTCGTAGACCATGACATCCATGGTGCGACCATCTCTGTGCCGCCAGCGTGATTCGTAGCCTTCCCTCGGCGCCTGCCCAGCCAGCGTCCGGCGGTGGCGAGACATGGTTTGTTCCAGTTCATCAGGAAGCCAATAGGGCATGGGCGGCATCACCCCAACCAGCTCATCAGGGGTGTAACCCACCATGTCTGCCATCGCTTTGTTGACGTAGATGAGCCGGCCATCCAGCGCGCGAGCACGAATGCCCACGGCCAGCGAATCTTCCATGGCTTGTCGCCAGGCGGCCTCATTACGCCACGCTTCCTCAGCGCGCGAAACGCTTTGCATCTGCCGACGCAGCATGAGCGAGGTGAGCAGAACCAAGCCCACGAACCCGCCCATCAACGCCACGGGCAAACTCTTCCACCAGGGTTTGACCACCGCTCGCGCACTCAGCTCCAGCCAGGCGTTCGGCATCGATGGCCCCAGCGCCACCCGATACCAGGCCTGATCCGAGTCGCGTGGGCTGCTCACGGTTGATGCGATCACATCCCCACCCACGTCGACCAGCCGAATGTCGTATTTGCTGGCCAGCCACCACGGCAGCTTCTGTCGCAATACCGAGGCTGCCGAGTACCTGGCGATCAGGGTACCGTGCACCCGCCCGTCTCGATCGGTGATCGTCTCCATCAAGTGTCCTGACAAGCCGCCATCGTCCCCTGAGCTTTTGACCACGTCGCGTCGCTTGGTGTCGTCTGGCGGGGCCGTGGCCACGATGCGACCCGCGTTGTCCAGCCAGGTAACGTTGACCCAAAAACGCCGCAGGCCATCCAACACCATGGCCTCGCCCGCAAAGGATGCAGATGAGATGGTGTGCTGCCCCAACGCATCGGCCAGGATCTTCAGCCGAGCAGATTCCGAATCCAACCGGCCACTGAGCTGCGCTTCAAGGGACAAGGCATCGGCAATCATGTCGGCCCGCTGGGCCTCGAGGTCGGCTCGTTGCATGGCACTCAGCCAAGCCATCACCCCTGCCACGAATATCAGCGAAATGACCAAGGGCCAGGCCCACAGCCCCGGTAACAATGAAAATTTCCCCCCCAGCAGCGACAGCCTGGGTTGAGGGGGCACCGTCAAGGTGGGCCGAACTGGAGCGGATACAGGATGCGTCACCCCTCCAGTCTAGTAGGACGCCTCTTCCGGAGCACCCCGAGAAACTGCGAAATGTGGAACTCCACAATTCCGCAATCCCCAGGCAAATCGAACAATCCAGCCACACACAACCCTCGCTGGAGACAAATGATGAGCACGCGCCCTACCTCCTTCTCTTTGCGCCGTGGCCTGCTTGCCGTGGCCGTGACTTTGGGTCTGACGCCCTTGGCATTCGCGCAATCCCCCATCATCATCAAGTTCAGCCATGTGGTGGCCATCGACACCCCGAAGGGCAAGGCCGCAGAGTTTTTCGCCAAACGGGCGGCGGAACTGACCAAGGGGCGAGTCAAGGTCGAGGTGTACCCCAACAGCCAACTCTACAAAGACAAAGAGGAGATGGAAGCCCTCCAACTCGGCTCGGTCCAGATGCTGGCGCCCTCCCTGTCCAAGTTTGCTCCATTGGGCGTCAAGGAATTCGAGGCGTTTGACCTGCCGTTCATCTTTGATGACTACAACGATCTGCACAAGATCACCAACGGCCCCGTTGGCAAATCTTTGCTGAAGAAGCTTGAAAGCCGTGGCATCACTGGGCTGGCCTACTGGGACAACGGCTTCAAGGTGATGTCGGCCAACCGGCCGCTGAAGTCGGTCGAGGATTACAAGGGCCTGAAGATGCGGATCCAGTCCTCCAAGGTGCTGGATGCTCAGATGCGCGCGCTGGGCGCCTTGCCTCAGGTTCTGGCTTTCTCTGAAACCTATCAGGCCCTGCAAACCGGCGTGGTGGATGGCACCGAGAATCCGCCTTCCAACCTTTACACCCAGAAGATGTATGAGGTTCAGAAATTCGTCAGCGTGACGAACCACGGCTACCTGGGCTATGCCGTTGTGGTCAACAAAAAGTTCTGGGACGGCCTGCCAGCCGACATCCGGGCTCAACTGACCAAGGCGATGGATGAGGCGACCAAGGTGGCCGACGACGTGGCCTATCAAGAAAACCAGGATGCCTTGGCCAAGGTTCAAGCTTCTGGCAAGACCACGGTATATCGCCCCACCATCGCAGAACGCTTCCTGCTGAAGAAGGCGCTGATCCCTGTGCACAAGCAAATGGCCTCTCGCATTGGCGAAGACACGATCAAGGCCATCTACAAAGAGACCAACTTTGATCCCTCGAAGCTGTAAGGCCACCAGCCCTTCCCTTTGACATCACGCTGTAGGAGAGCCCCATGAAGTGGCTTGATCATCTGGAGGAATGGTTGATCGCGGCCCTGATGGGGCTGGCCACCATTCTCACGTTCATCGCGGTCGTGCATCGATATGCGGTGGGATTCAACTCACCGCTGCAAGACTGGTTGCTGCAAATCGACCTGTCCTGGACCCAAGAGGCGACGATCTACCTGTTCGTGTGGATGGCCAAATTCGGGGCGGCCTACGGCGTGCGAACGGGCATCCACGTTGGCGTTGACGTGCTGATCAACCAACTGGCCCCGCAAAACCGCAAAAAAGTGGTGCTGTTTGGGCTACTGGCCGGCGCTCTATTCACGGGTGTCATTGCCACGATGGGTGCGCGTTTTGTCTGGGAAAACGGCGCTCACTACGCCATCTTCAACAAACTAGGCATGGATGTCTCTGACCTGATCGAGGGCCCGACCACCCCTGATCTGGAGTGGCCCACCTGGGTGGTTTATCTGGCCATCCCACTGGGGTCCTCCTTGATGTGCTTCCGATTCCTTCAGGTCGCGTGGAACTTCCTCCGCACGGGTGAACTGCCCCATCACGACCACGGACACGTCGAAGGCCTGGACGATTCTGATCCCGCCAACGCGAGCGCTTGAGGAGTAACGGCACATGAGCGGAATCATCATCTTCGGCCTGCTGCTGGTCCTCATGCTGACTGGCATGCCGATCTCCATTTCCCTGGGTCTGACCGTCCTGACCTTCATCTTCGGGTTCACCGAAGTGCCCGTCGAATCAGTGGCTTTGAAACTGTTCACGGGCATCGAGAAGTTCGAGATCATGGCGATCCCTTTCTTCATCCTGGCGGGTAATTTCTTGACCCATGGTGGGGTGGCGCGGCGCATGATCAACTTCGCCACCAGCATGGTGGGTCACTGGTACGGTGGCCTGGGGCTGGCAGGCGTCGTGGCTTGCGCCTTGTTTGCCGCCGTGTCGGGATCCTCCCCTGCCACGGTCGTGGCCATCGGCTCGATTCTGCTGCCGGCCATGGTCAAGGCCGGTTTCCCTCAGAAGTTTGGCGCGGGCATCATCACCACCTCCGGCGCCCTGGGGATACTGATCCCCCCCTCCATTGTGATGGTGATGTACTCGGTGTCCACCAACACCTCGGTGGGCGCCTTGTTCATGGCCGGCGTGATCCCGGGCCTGCTGCTGGCGTTTCTGTTGGGCTTCACCTCGTGGTGGCGAGCACGCAAATTTGACTACCCCCGTCTGCCCAAGGCCAGCTTCGCCCAACGCATCAAGGCCTTTCGCGAATCAGTCTGGGGGCTGCTGTTGATCGTGATCGTGATGGGTGGCATCTACACCGGCCTGTTCACGCCCACTGAGGCAGCCGCCATGAGCGCGGTTTACGCCTTCTTCATTGCCGTCTTCGTCTACAAGGACATGGGGCTGAAAGATGTTCCCAAGGTCCTGCTCAACTCGGCCAACATGAGCGCCATGCTGCTGTACATCATCACCAACGCGGTGTTGTTCAGCTTCGTCCTGGCCAACGAAAACATCCCGCAGCACCTGGCTGATTGGCTGGTGGGCATGGGCCTCGGGCCGATCGCCTTCCTGCTGGTGGTCAATGTTCTGTTGCTGGTGGCCGGCAATTTCATGGAGCCTTCTTCGATCGTGCTGATCATGGCCCCCATCCTGTTCCCCGTGGCCACCAAGTTGGGCATCGATCCGGTCCACTTCGGCATCCTGATCGTGGTCAACATGGAGGTGGGGATGTGCCACCCACCGGTTGGTTTGAACCTGTACGTGGCATCCGGCATCACAAAAATGGGGATCACCGAGTTGACCGTGGCCGTCTGGCCCTGGCTGCTGACCATGCTGGGCTTCCTGTTACTGGTCACCTATTGGCCGCCCCTATCGCTGTGGCTGCCTCACATGCTGATGAAGTAATCAAATCACTTTGACAGACTGACAGACGCAAGCCGCACCCCTGACCAGGTGCGGCTTTTTCACACCCGACCATGCTCGGCCACTGCTACACTTCGGGTTTGTCAGGAGAGCGTCGGGCACAAGCATGTGAGCTCGACCGCCGAAGGCGCAGGGTATGTCGTTTGACGAGATCACCCGAACGCTCAGGCAAAAGGACTGGCAAACATGGCGGGCGGCTCAGCCACCGGTCATGATCCTCACTGGAGAGAGTCTGGAGGCCTGCTGGGCGAGCCAGACCACCGAAGGGGCAAGCCCACACCGCGGCAGCTTGGCTGTTGCGAGGGTCAATCTCTCAGGTAAAGCGGACAGCGAGGGCAGCGTTCATCGATCAACTTGCCCTCCTCTGGCTTTGCAGCCAGTTTTCCGCCATGTCCACAGATCTGCTCAAGACCCCCCTGCACGCTTTGCACATCGAGCTCGGAGCCAAAATGGTTCCTTTCGGTGGCTATGACATGCCCGTGCAGTACGCCACCGGCATCCTGGCCGAGCACAAACACACCCGCACGGCGGCAGGCTTGTTCGATGTGTCGCACATGGGCCAGGTGCTGCTCAAGGGCGAAGGCGCTGATGTGGCGCTCGAATCCCTGGTGCCCGTCGACATCGTTGACCTGCCCAAGTTCAAACAGCGCTATGCCTTGTTCACCAATGATCAAGGCGGCATCCTGGATGACCTGATGGTCACCCGCCGCGAAAACGACTTGTTTGTGGTCGTCAACGCCGCGTGCAAGGCGCAAGACATTGCCCACATGCAGCAACACATCGGCAACCGCTGCACGGTGCAACCACTGCCCGATCAAGCTTTGTTGGCTCTTCAAGGCCCCCAAGCCGTCACGGCGCTTGCTCGCCTGAATGCCGATGTACAAAAGCTCACGTTCATGACCGGCGGCCACTTCGTGCTCGACGGCATTGACTGCTTCCTGACCCGCTCAGGCTACACCGGTGAAGACGGCTTTGAGATTTCGGTGCCCGCCGCCAAGGCCGAGCAACTGGCCCGCGCCCTGCTCGCCCAACCCGAAGTCAAGCCGATCGGCCTGGGCGCCCGCGACACGCTGCGTCTGGAAGCCGGCCTGTGCCTGTACGGTCATGACATCGACACCACCACCACCCCGGTGGAAGGCAGCATCACCTGGGCGATCCAGAAAGTACGCCGCGCAGGTGGCGCCCGTGCTGGAGGTTATCCCGGCGCCAGCGTGATCGACGCCCAATTGGCCAACGGCGCTGCCCGCAAGCGTGTGGGTTTGATCAGCACAGAACGCATGCCCGTTCGCGAAGGCGCCAAAGTGGTCGACGCCAACGGTGCCGACATTGGCGTGGTCACCAGCGGCTCACTGGGCCCCAGCATCAACCAACCCGTGGCACTGGCCTACGTCAAGGCAGAGCAAGCCGCCGTGGGCACCCAGGTGTTCGCCATCGTGCGCGACAAACGTGTCGCCATGACCGTCACCCCCCTGCCTTTTGTGCCCAACCGCTACTACCGCGGCTAAGACCCGCCGCGGCTGAGAGATACTCTCGCCCGTTCGGCAAACACACAAGCAATTACTCATATAGGACGTCCACCATGACCATCAAGTACACGCCCGACCACGAATGGCTGCAAATCAACGCTGACGGCACTGCCACCGTGGGCATCACCCACCACGCTCAAGATGCTCTGGGCGACGTGGTGTTCGTGGACCTGCCCGCCGTGGGCACCACCTTCAACCCCAAGGACGTGGCTGGCGTGGTTGAGTCCGTGAAGGCGGCTGCAGACGTCTACATGCCCGTGACCGGCGAAATCACCGAGGTGAACGAAGCTCTGCGTGACGACCCCTCTTTGGCCAACAGCGATCCGACCGGCGCTGGCTGGTTCTTCAAGGTCAAGCTCTCCAACCCGGCTGAAATCGACAGCCTGCTGGACAAGACCGCTTACGACGACCTGCTCAAGAACGCCTGATTGAGCCACTGGATCGGCGTCAGTTCCGCTTTTGGAGCTGGCGTCGTGTCGCCCGCCCCCTGCCGCCGAACACCATGCTGAACACTGCCCTGCCTACCCTCGCTGAACTCGAAAACGCGACCGAATTCCATGCCCGCCACCTGGGCCCGTGGGATGAGGAACAAGCTGCCATGCTCAACGTCATCGGTGTGGCGTCAAGGCAGGCATTGATCGATGCCATCGTTCCGGCCACCATCACGCGCGGCAACCCCATGGACTTGCCTGCCCCGTTGACCGAGGCTCAGGCACTGGCAGAGCTCAAGCACATCGCTCAGCAAAACAAGCTGATGCGCAACTACATCGGCCAGGGCTACTACGGCACCCTGACCCCCGGCGTCATCCTGCGCAACATCCTTGAAAACCCCGCCTGGTACACCGCCTACACGCCCTACCAGGCCGAAATCTCGCAAGGCCGCATGGAGGCCCTGGTCAATTTCCAGACCATGGTGACCGATTTGACCGGCATGGCGATCGCCAACGCATCCATGCTCGACGAAGCCACCGCTGCGGCTGAAGCCATGACCCTGGCAGCTCGTGGTGGCAAGAGCAAATCCACGCGCTTCGTGGTCTGCCATGACGTCTTCCCCCAAACGCTGGAAGTGATCCAGACGCGCGCCGAACCGCTGGGCATCACCGTGGAAGTGGTTCATGCCGCCAAGCTGGCTGAAGATCTGCAATCCAAGGACTGCTTTGCCGCGTTGATGCAATACCCCGGCGTCAACGGTCAGGTTCGCGACCTCAAGCCGCTGATCGAGGCCCTTCATGCCAAGGGAGCGTTGGCCATCGTGGCGGCCGACCTGCTGGCCCTGACCTTGTTGACCCCTCCTGGCGAACTGGGTGCCGACATCGCCTGCGGCACCACGCAGCGCTTTGGCATGCCCATGGGCAACGGCGGTCCACACGCCGCCTACCTGGCCACCAAGGACGAGTTCAAGCGCTCCATGCCGGGCCGCCTGGTAGGCGTGAGCGTCGACAGCCACGGCAACCCGGCCTACCGCCTGGCCCTGCAAACCCGCGAACAGCACATCCGCCGCGAAAAGGCCACCTCGAACATCTGCACGGCCCAGGTGTTGCCTGCTGTGGTCGCCAGCATGTATGCGGTCTACCATGGCCCTGAGGGCCTCAAGCGCATCGCCTTGCGGGTGGCCAGCTACACGGCCATCCTGGCCGAAGGTCTCAAGTCGCTAGGTTGCAAGCTCATCCACGACACCTATTTCGACACCATTCAAGTCCTGACCGACAACCGTGATGCCATCGTCGCCGCCGCCACCAAGGCGGGCATCAACGTGCGTTTGGCCAGCGCCGACACCGTGTCGGTGTCCCTGGACGAGACCGTCACACGCAACGACATCATCGACCTGTGGGCTGTGTTCGCTGGCAACAAGGCCCTGCCTTCCTTTGCAGCGTTCGAAAATGGCGTCGCCCTGGGGTTGCCCTCAGCACTGCGCCGCACCAGCGCATTCCTGACCCACCCGGTTTTCAACACGCACCACAGCGAAACCGAAATGCTGCGCTACCTGCGGGCCTTGTCGGACAAAGACCTGGCCCTGGATCGCACCATGATCCCCTTGGGGTCTTGCACCATGAAACTCAACGCGACCAGCGAGATGATTCCCATCACCTGGCCGGAGTTTGCACAAATCCACCCCTTTGCCCCGCGTGAACAACTCAAGGGCTACGATCTGCTCAACGAACAACTGTGTTCGTGGCTGTCTCAGGCCACCGGCTACGCTGGCATCAGCCTGCAACCCAATGCCGGCTCGCAGGGTGAATATGCGGGTCTGTTGATCATCAAGGCTTACCACGAAGGCCGCGGCGAAGGCCACCGTGACATCTGCCTGATCCCTGAAAGCGCCCACGGCACCAACCCAGCCAGCGCCCAGATGGCAGGCATGAAAGTGGTGGTCACCAAGTGTGATGCCGACGGCAACGTTGACCTGGATGACCTCAAGGCCAAGTGCGAACAACACAGCGCCAACCTGGCCTGCGTGATGATCACCTATCCGTCAACCTACGGCGTGTTCGAAACCCGTGTCACCGAGTTGTGCAAGCTGGTTCACGCCCATGGTGGCCGCGTCTATGTCGACGGCGCCAACATGAACGCGCTGGTCGGTCTGGCCGCACCGGGTGAGTTCGGTGGCGACGTCAGCCACCTCAACCTGCACAAAACCTTCTGTATTCCCCACGGCGGTGGTGGTCCCGGCGTCGGCCCCGTCTGCGTGGTCGAAGATCTGGCCCCCTATCTGCCGGCTCACCGCTCAGCCAGCCTGGGTACCGAACAGCAAGTCGGTGCCGTTTCAGCGGCGCCGCTTGGCAATGCGGCCGTGCTGCCCATCAGCTGGATGTACATCCGCATGATGGGCTCAGAAGGCCTCAAGACCGCCACCGAAGTGGCCATCCTGAATGCCAACTACGTGGCCGCTCGCCTGGCCGACCACTACGACATCCACTTCAGCGGTGGCAATCAAGCCATCAAGGGGGGCGGCGTGGCGCACGAGTGCATCCTTGATCTGCGCCCCTTGAAAGACACCAGTGGCGTGTCGGCCGAAGATGTCGCCAAGCGCCTGATCGATTACGGGTTCCACGCTCCCACGCTGAGCTTTCCGGTCGCCGGCACCCTCATGGTCGAACCCACCGAAAGCGAGTCGCAGTTTGAACTGGATCGCTTCTGCGACGCCATGATTGCCATCCGCGAGGAAATCCGTCAGGTCGAATCCGGCCAACAGCCGAAAGATGACAACCTGCTGAAGAATGCCCCGCACACGGCCGCGGCCTTGCTCAAATCTGACTGGCCTCACGCCTACAGCCGCGAAGCCGCGGCCTACCCGGTTGCCAGCCTGCGCAAGCAGAAGTACTGGTCGCCCGTGGGCCGCGTGGACAACGTTTATGGGGATCGCAACCTGTTCTGCTCCTGTCTGCCCGTCAGCGAATACCAGTCCTGACGAGCCACCAAGCTGTTGTGCAGCGCAACAAAAAGGCCGCTCTCGCAGCGGCCTTTTTTGTGTCTCATCAGGGATGACGCTAGTCCCTGTAGACGGCGCCGATTTAATGCGCTAAAAAGAACTCCCCCCGGTGCGCAGCAGCCATAAGTTGTGATTTAGCGCACACCATTCAGCCCTGAACGACTACGGTCCTAGAGGTGCGCGCATGAGAGGTCATCCTGTTGTTCCTGCTGGTCCCCGCACGGCGACCAGCCCTTTATCTCCCTCTGGTCTGCTGACGCCCAGTTCGACCAAGGGGCAACTTGATGCGCGCGCCACCCGTCTCTTCGATGCCAACCCCTTGCCCAGCCTGCTGATTCGCTCGGATTACAGCGTTCTGCAAGCCAATCCTGCCGCCTGCGCCCTGCTCGGTTACTCGCAAAATGAGCTCGCCGGCATGCCTCTGGATCACATCCTTCCTGAGTCGGTGATCGCGCAAGCCATGGTGGAGATGAATCTTCCCGAAGACGCGCCGGTCCGCCTTGCACAAACTCGCCCTCTCAATCGGACATCCAAGCGCTCTCGGCTGACCATTCAATGCGCAGGAGGCCTTGCACGCACTGTGGATTTGGCCGTCAACACTTTGTGGGACGGCAAAGAGTTGCTGTTCGTGGCCGCACTGACTGTTCCCGATCCAGACATGCAAACCTACAACCAGGCTGTCATCCAGGAATTGCAGCAGGCGCGAGATGCCGCACAGGCCGCAGTTGAGGCAAAAAGTGCCTTTCTGGCTAACATGAGCCACGAAATCCGCACCCCGCTCAACGCGATTGTCGGCATGGCTCAGGTGGGCGAACGCAACCTGGCCGGATCGCCATCAGCAAAGACCTTCCATCAAATCCTGGAATCGGGCCAACACCTCCTCGCGCTCATCAACGACATCCTGGATTTTTCCAAGATGGAGGCCGGCAAGCTCAACATCCAGGACGATGTGGTGCACACGGCAGAGCTGCTTCGGCATTTGGTTTCCGTCTGTGCCACGCGCGCCCAAGCCAAGGGACTGAGCTTCACCATTGAAGAATCGCCGCAGGTTCCCATCTCCTTCATAGCCGATGAAACACGCTGCGCTCAAGTCCTCATCAATTTACTGACCAATGCCATCAAGTTCACCCTGTATGGCTGCGTGAAACTGAAACTCTCGGTCACGCATGAGCAATTGATCTTCGATGTCACCGACAGTGGCCCTGGCCTCAGCTCAGCAGAACGCACCCGACTGTTTCAACCGTTCGAACAGTTCCACACCCACCTGCAAAGCCTGGGTGGCGGAACCGGCCTGGGGCTGGCGATCAGCAAACGCCTGGCCGAGTTGATGGGCGGCGAGCTGCAGTTGCTCAACAGCACACCCAACGGATCCGAGTTCCGCTTCGCCATCCCATTGCGGGAGGTGCAGACGGCGAATTGGCATGCACTCACCTCGGTGCACGCATGGGGCCTAGAGCACGAACTCCTCAATCTGGCCCCAGCGATGGCAGATCGGCAATGCACCGTGCAGGCCATCCGTTCGCTGGACGATGTCCCCTCCAGCAGCATCCATGTCCTTTTGGCGTCGCCCAAGGCCATCCATCGAGCCGATCAGCCCCATCTGATTGAGCTGGTGCGTCGAGGAGTCAAGGTGATCATCCTGGGTCCAGAAAGCGATCTGGGTCACTTGCCAGAGGATGTCCTCAGCATGGCTACGCAGTTGGCATTGCCCGTCAGTCCGTTGCGCTTGCTTCACGCCATCGAGCACATCGCTGCCCCCCTGCCCAGTGCTGCACTACCCAAGCGGCTCGCGGGCATCCGCATCCTGGCTGCCGAAGACAACCCCGTCAACCGCTTGGTTCTGGAGCAAATGCTGGTTCAAGAGGGTGCCCATGTTGCCTTCGGCCACGATGGGGCCCAGGCCCTGGAACTGGTGCGCACCCACGGCACGGGCGCCTTTGATGTGGTACTGTGCGACATCCAGATGCCTGTGATGGACGGGTTTGAGACCACCCTGGCATTGGCCCGCATTGCCCCAGGTCTGCCGGTAGTGGGCCTGACAGCCCACGCGTTTGAAACGGCCAAAGCCCACGCTCGCGAGGTCGGGATGGTGGATTACGTCACCAAACCCTACATGCTGGACACGCTGGTCGACGTTATCTTGAAGCATGCCAAGAAAAAGGGGCCACACCACGCAGTGAGCCCACGCACGCCAGCCCAACCCGCCCTCTCGCCTGACTCGCCAGCAATCGACGCCGTTGAACAAGACTGGAACGAGATGCATCACCACTTTGGCAGCAACCCAGCCTTGCTTCAAAAATTGATGCAGACCCTGGCCGAAACCGGCCACGAAATGCTCAACAACCTGACCGGTGCGGTTGAATCACGCGACTTTTCAAAATTGAGAAGCGAAGCACACAGCCTCAAGGGGGCCGCATTGAACCTGCACACACCCGCCTTGGCCAAGCAGGCGGCTGAAGTCCAAAACCTGGCCAGCGTCCAGGCACCCGTGGCATTTGCGGTGGCCAAAGACCTGATCCAGAACCTCGCTCGCTTCCTGACGCAGATTTCTGCCTTTCCAGCAAACGGATAGAGCAGAACTCGATCAGTAAATCAGCCGATCAGGGCGGATGTCGCGCAAGATGGTTGTCGCGATTTCTTCGATCGACTTGTGGGTGGACGACAACCAGGAAATCCCTTCGCGGCGCATCATGGCTTCGGCTTGATTCACTTCGGCGCGGCAGTTCTCCAGGCTGGCGTACTTGCTGCCTGGCCGTCTTTCATTGCGGATCTCCGACAATCGCTGCGGATCAATCGTCAGCCCAAAACACTTCCTCTTGTACGGCTTGAGCATGCTGGGCAAAAAGCCCCGATCAAAATCCTCGGGAATCAGTGGCACGTTGGCGGCCTTGATGCCGTGCTGCATTGCCAAATAAATGGAGGTTGGCGTTTTCCCACTACGGCTCACTCCCACCAGCACGACGTCGGCAACTTCCAGATTCCGAGAGGACTGGCCATCGTCATGCTCCAGCGCAAAGTTGATCGCCTCAATGCGATCATGGTATTCGCGGTCCACCGCCACATCTGAAAAACGACCCACGCGGTGGTTGGACTTCATGTTGAACTCGTGCTCGAGGGGCTCCACAAAGGTCTTGATCATGTCAAACACCTTGCCCTGGCAGGTCAACAAGATCTCCAGCACGTCCTCTTTGGCCAAAGTCGTGAAGACGATGGGGAGCTTGCCCTCCCGAACCGCGGTGGCATTGATCTCGCGCACCACCTGGTAGGCCTTGTCCACGGTATCGATGAAGGGCCGCCGCACATGCCGGGGCTTGATGGCAAATTGAGCCAGGATGGAATTACCGAAGGTTTCGGCGGTGATACCTGTGCCATCCGACACAAAAAAGACGCTGCGATCAGACATAAGTGGTGTGACCCGCGGGAGGTTTGCACGCAACCCCCATCTGCAGGCCCGGAGAAATGAACAGTGGTAACCCACGATCATAGGCCTGCCCCTACAATCAGTCCATCTCACGTCCACGCGTGTTCTCACATGCGCAAACCCCTGGTCACAAAGAACACCAACAGGCCAGGTTGCGCCGTGGACTGACCCAAGATTTTTTTACCATCCTGGAGTTTTCTATGACCAACCGCTTTGAGCCGACCGCCCTGGTCGTGCCCTTCGAGCAACTACGCATGTCCGACGTCGAAGTCGTCGGCGGCAAGAACGCCAGCCTGGGCGAGATGATTTCCCAGCTGCCCAACGGCGTGCGTGTGCCTACCGGTTTTGCCACCACCGCCCATGCATTTCGCGAATTCCTCAAGCACGACGGCTTGGCTGACCGTATCAGCAAGCGCCTTGCCGCACTGAACACCGAAGACGTTCGTGCCTTGGCCGAAGCTGGTGCCGAAATCCGTGGCTGGGTCGAAGCTCAGCCTTTCCCTGCAGATCTCGAAAAGGCCATCCGTGACGCCTTCGTCAAGCTGGCTGGCGACAACCTGAGTGCCTCGTTCGCCGTGCGCTCATCCGCCACGGCAGAAGACCTGCCTGACGCGTCCTTTGCCGGACAACAGGAAACCTTCCTGAACGTGGTCGGCATCGAAGACATCCTGCACAAGATGAAGGAAGTCTTCGCCTCGCTATACAACGACCGGGCCATTTCCTACCGCGTCCACAAAGGCTTTGCCCACGACGTGGTGGCCCTTTCAGCCGGCGTGCAACGCATGGTTCGCTCTGACCTGGGCGCTGCTGGCGTGATGTTCACCATCGACACCGAATCCGGCTTCCAGGATGTGGTCTTCATTACATCCAGCTACGGCCTGGGCGAAACCGTGGTGCAAGGCGCCGTCAACCCCGACGAGTTCTATGTGCACAAGCCCGCCCTGAAGGCCGGCAAGCAAGCCGTGATCCGCCGCAACCTGGGCTCCAAGCTGATCAAGATGGAGTTCGCCACGCCAGAGGAGAAGGCTGCATCGGGCAAGCTGGTCAAAACCGTGGACACCACCGTGGAGGCCCGCAACCGCTACAGCCTGACCAATGAGGATGTGACCGAGCTGGCCCGCTACGCCGTCATCATTGAAGAGCACTATGGCCGCCCGATGGACATCGAATGGGGCAAGGACGGTACCGACGGCAAGCTCTACATCCTCCAGGCTCGCCCTGAGACCGTGAAGAGCCAGCAACAAGGCAAGGCCGAGCAGCGCTACAAGCTCAAAGGCACCGGCACCATCTTGGCAGAAGGCCGCGCCATCGGTCAGAAGATCGGCACCGGCCCCGTGCGCATCGTTCACTCGATCACCGAGATGGATTCCGTTCAGCCAGGCGACATCCTGGTGACCGACATGACCGACCCCAATTGGGAGCCGGTGATGAAGCGCGCGAGCGCCATCGTCACCAACCGCGGTGGCCGCACCTGTCACGCCGCCATCATCGCGCGCGAACTGGGTATCCCCGCCGTCGTGGGTTGCGGCAACGCCACCGAACGCCTGACCGACGGCACCTTGGTGACTGTCGCCTGCTCAGAAGGTGACACCGGCTACATCTACGAAGGCTTGCTCGAGACCGAGGTGACCGAGGTCACTCGCGGCGAGATGCCCCACATCGGTCTGAAGATCATGATGAACGTGGGCAACCCCCAACTGGCGTTCGACTTCGCCCAGATGCCCAACAGTGGCGTCGGCCTGGCCCGCCTGGAGTTCATCATCAACAACAACATTGGTGTCCACCCCAAGGCCATCTTGGACTACCCCAATGTTGATAACGACCTGAAAAAAGCCGTCGAATCCGTGGCCCGTGGGCACGCTTCGCCGCGCGCTTTCTACGTGGACAAACTGGCTGAGGGCATCGCCACCATCGCCGCAGCCTTCTGGCCCAAGCCCGTTATCGTGCGCCTGTCGGACTTCAAGTCCAACGAGTACAAGAAGCTGATCGGTGGCTCTCGCTACGAGCCTGAAGAAGAAAACCCCATGCTGGGCTTCCGCGGTGCGTCACGTTACATCAGCGAAGAATTCGGCGAGGCCTTTGCCATGGAGTGCGAAGCCCTGAAGCGCGTGCGCAACGACATGGGCCTGAGCAACGTCGAAATCATGGTGCCCTTCGTGCGCACGCTCAAACAAGCCGAGCGTGTTACCAACATGCTGGCTGACCATGGCTTGGTGCGCGCATCCAAGGGCGGCACGGATGGCCTGCGCATCATCATGATGTGCGAAGTGCCCTCCAACGCCATCCTGGCCGAACAATTCCTCGAATTCTTCGACGGCATGTCCATCGGCTCCAACGACCTGACCCAGCTCACCCTGGGCCTGGACCGCGACTCTGGCCTCGAACTCCTGGCGCACGATTTCGATGAGCGCGATCCCGCTGTGAAGGCGATGATTTCGCGCGCCATTGCCGCCTGCCGCGCAACCGGCAAATACATCGGCATTTGTGGTCAAGGCCCCAGCGATCATCCCGACTTTGCCGAATGGCTTGCCGCCGAAGGCATCGTGTCGATTTCGCTGAACCCCGACACGGTCGTGGACACTTGGCAGCGCTTGGCCGCCCAGTAAACCCCGACCAGACCGGCGATTTTCTGCCTTTGGGCCACCAGACCTGGCGCTGGTGGCCTTTTTACTGCTAGAATCGCAGGCTTTCCGAATGTTGTCTGGGCGTTTTCGCCCAAGCAGCCCTTGCCGTCTGCGGGTTTGACGCTTCGCAACGGCTTCCATTAACTGGAATCCACAAGGAGTTTCCATGCGTCACTATGAAATCGTTCTGCTGATCCATCCGGATCAAAGCGAGCAAGTTCCAGCCATGCTGGAGCGTTACAAGGGTCTGATCACCACCGCTGGCGGTCAAATCCACCGTGTTGAAGACTGGGGCCGCCGTCAACTGGCATACCAGATCAACAAGCTCGCCAAGGCTCACTACCTGTGCCTGAACATCGAAGCTTCCAAGGAAACCTTGGCCGAGCTCGAAACCGGCTTCAAGTTCAACGACGCCGTTCTGCGTCACCTCACCGTTCAGAAGGACAAGGCTGAAACCACTCCTTCCGTGATGATGAAGCAAGTTGAGCGTGAAGAGGCCCGCAAGGCCCAGCAAGAGCAAGCCACCGCCTGATTGATGCCGCAAGGCGTCCAGGCGTAACGTCTGATACGACTGGCTGACCGCTCCATGAACCGTGTGCTTCTCAAAGCCCAGTTACTGGAACGCAAAGCCCTGAGGTACACCCCAGCCGGCCTCCCTGCCCTGGATCTCGTGCTCAAGCACGAATCGCAAGTGACGGAAGCCAATCTGCCCCGCAAGGTGCAGCTGGAAATGAAAGCCGTGGCCATCGGAGACATCGCGCAAGCGTTGAACCGACAGCCCATAGGATGCGACTTGAATGTCGTCGGTTTTCTAGGTGCCACCCGTAGCGGACGAGGCGTGCTGCTGCACATCACCGAACTCAACGAATCGTTTTAATCAAATCCATCTGGATACTGAGAGGTCAATCATGGCTGCTCCCCGCTCCAAGAACGGCAAGTTCTCCAAAGACCGCAAGGGCAAGCGCAACACGCAATCCCTGCTGTTCCGTCGCAAGCGCTTCTGCCGCTTCACCGTCGCTGGCGTCGAACAAATCGACTACAAGGATGTTGACACCCTGCGTGACTTCATCGCTGAAAACGGCAAGATCATCCCCGCTCGCCTGACCGGCACCCGCGCGATCTACCAACGTCAGCTGACCACCGCCATCAAGCGCGCTCGCTTCCTGGCCCTGCTGCCTTACAGCGACCAACATCGCGTCTAAGGAGTCCTTGACATGCAAATCATCCTCCTCGAAAAAGTCGCCAACCTGGGCAACCTGGGTGACGTCGTCCGCGTGAAGGACGGTTACGCTCGTAACTTCCTGATCCCAACCGGCCAAGCTCGCCGTGCCACCGAAAAGGCTGTCGCCGAATTCGAAGCTCGTCGCGCTGAGTTGGAAAAGGCACAAGCTGAGAAGCTGGCTGCTGCACAGGCTCTGGGCGAGAAGATCAGCGGCAAGACCGTATCGATCACCCAGAAGGCTGGCGTGGACGGTCGTTTGTTCGGCTCCGTCACCAACTTCGACATCGCCGAAGGTCTGAAGGCTGCCGGTTTCGACGTGACCAAGCAACAGGTTCGCATGCCCAATGGTCCTTTGAAGACCGTTGGCGAGCACCCTGTGACTGTTGCTCTGCACACCGATGTCGTGGTTGATGTGACCGTCAACGTGGTCGGCGAAACCGACTAATCGACTTCAGCTCCTGCTGCAAAAGCCGACCTCGGGTCGGCTTTTTTCTTGGCGAGTCAAAAGTGGAGTTATTCACTCGATTCCCCAGGATTTCCCAAGCATACCCACAGAGTTGTCCACAGTCGCCAGAGACCACAGCTCTTATCATTGACGCATGTCTGCTGTTCCCTTCTCCCCCTTCTCATCCACTGCCGCCACCAACGATGAGGTCGCCAAACTTCGCGTTCCACCTCACTCGATTGAAGCTGAGCAGAGCGTCTTGGGCGGGCTGCTGCTCGACAACTCCGCCTGGGATCGAGCCGCCGACCTGTTGGTCGACTCTGACTTCTATCGCTATGAACATCAGCTGATCTACACAGCAATCCGCCAACTCATCAATGCGTCCAAACCGGCCGATGTGATCACGGTGTTCGAGCAACTGCAGACGCTGGGCAAGGCCAATGACGTGGGTGGCCTGGCCTACCTCAACTCATTGGCACAGTCGATGCCTAGCGCGGCCAACATCCGCCGCTACGCCGAAATCGTGCGTGAGCGCGCGGTACTGCGCAAGCTGGTCTCGGCAAGCGATGAAATCGCCACCAACGCTTTCAACCCGCAAGGCAAATCGGTCTCAGATATCCTCGATGAGGCCGAAGCCAAGATCATGAAGATCGGCGAGGAAGGCAGCAAGAACAAGCAAGGCTTCTTCGCCATGGACGGCCTGGTGGTCGACCTGCTCGACCGCGTGCAGGAGCTGGCCGACAACGGTGCCGAGGACGTCACCGGGGTCCGCACCGGATTCATCGACATGGACAAGATGACTGCCGGCCTGCAAAAGGGTGACCTGATCATCCTGGCGGCCCGCCCCTCGATGGGTAAAACCGCCTTTGCGCTGAACATCGGCGAGAACGTGGCCGTCAACGAAGGCCTTCCGGTTGCCGTTTTTTCGATGGAAATGGGGGCCTCTCAACTCGCGCTGCGTATGGTCGGCTCCATCGGCCGCATCAACCAGCAAAATCTCCGCACTGGCCGGCTGACTGACGATGAGTGGAGCAGGCTATCCGAAACAGTAGAAAAGCTGCGTACCGCCAACGTCTTCATTGACGAGACCCCGGGCCTGTCGCCCAACGAATTGCGCGCCCGCGCACGCCGCCTGGCCCGCCAGTTCGGGGGCACGTTGGGCCTGATCATCGTTGACTACCTGCAGCTGATGAGTGGCTCGGGAGGCAATGAAGAAAACCGCGCCACCGTGATCGGTGAAATCTCTCGCGGCCTGAAAGCCCTAGCCAAGGAGCTTCAGTGCCCCGTGATTGCGCTGTCTCAGCTGAACCGCTCGGTCGAAACCCGGCCTGACAAGCGCCCCATGATGTCTGACCTGCGGGAATCCGGCGCCATCGAGCAGGATGCCGACGTGATCATGTTCATCTACCGCGACGAGTACTACAACAAGGACTCAAAGGTTCCGGGTACAGCCGAAATCATCATCGGCAAGCAGCGTAACGGCCCGGTGGGCAGCTTGCATCTGGCATTCCTCAAGTCGAACACCCGGTTTGAGAACCTGGCGCCCGGCACCTACATCGGCGAAGGCGATCAGTACTGATCCCTCCGCCCTGACCTGCCTAAAGGCCGTGGCGAGCGAGCCAAGCCTGTAGCTGGGGCCCGGGCAAGGCTCCCGATACCCTGTCCACCTCGCGACCATTGACGAAGAGAGCCAAGGTCGGGATGCTGCGGATGTTGTACTGGGCACCCAGCATCTGCTCTGCTTCGGTATCCACTTTGGCGAACCGCACTTTGCCGACGTACCGAGCAGCGTATTGGGCAAAGGTCGGCGCAAACATCTTGCAAGGACCGCACCACGGCGCCCAGAAATCCACTAGCACAGGCAGCTGATTTCTGGCGATGAAACGCGCCATGTTCCGTTCGGTCAAGTTAACGGGAGCAGCCGGCAGCAGCTCTTTCCCGCATTTGCCGCATACGGGAGCATCACCCAAGCGATCTTGAGGAACGCGGTTGATGGCTTCGCAATGAGGGCAGACTAACTCAAGTGTTTGGCTCACGGGCTCGGCTCCTGACGGTAGTTCGGGCGCGCAGATTGCGCTTCATGCCTAAGCTGGGGGCAAGCGCTCTCAATTCAAGGCAAGAAAAAGGGGCCCTCAGGCCCCTTTTGAACGAAGTCAGCCGCGCTGAACATCAGTCTCGATCATTGCCGGCGAACACCATCAACAACTGCAGCAAGTTCACAAACACGTTGTAGACGTCCAGATAAATGGCCAGCGTCGCCGTGACGTAGTTGGTCTCGCCCCCATCAATGACTCGCTTGAGGTCGTACATGATGAAGACCGAGAAAATCAACACTGCCATGGCAGAGACCGCCAGATAGAGCGCTGGCAACTTGAGCCAGATATTGGCCAAGCCAGCCACCAACAGGACGACGACGCCGACCATCAACCACTTACCCAAGCCTGACACGTCACGCTTGGTGGTTTGCGCCCATGCAGCCATGGCCACAAACACCAGCCCCGTGCCACCGAACGCCAACGAGATCAACTCTGCGCCGTTCGAAAAATGCAGCGCCACGCTCAACAAGCGTGACAGCATCAGGCCCATGAAAAAGGTGAATCCCAGCAAAAGCAACACGCCCAAGCCGGAGTTTTTGAACTTTTCAATGCCGAAGAAGAACCCGAAAGAGATCGCCAGGAAAAGCACCGCCCCCATCATGGGGCTGCCCGCAAAGAAGCTGAAACCCAGCGACACCCCCATCCAGGCCCCCAAGATCGTGGGAACCATCGACAAGGCCAGCAAAGCATACGTATTGCGCAGGACACGCTGCCGATCAACCCCCAAGGGGTTGCCGTAAACGACGTCCAAAGGTTTCATAGACCGATCCATTGACACTCCATCAAAACAGGGCAATTGCCCAATAAGCTCATTCTAGGACTTTCCGCCCACACGCGCAGGGCGGTCACAGGCGGCGCCGAAGCGATTCATACAGCACAACCGCGGCAGCGGCAGCCACGTTCAGGGACTCCTCTCCCCCCGGTTGGGGAATCGAAACCGTGTATTGGCACTGACTCATGACCGCGGCAGCTACCCCTTGGCCCTCGTGCCCCATCACCCAGGCGCAAGGGTCCACCAAAGGCGCCTGATGCAAAGGAAAATCGGCGTGCGAACTGGTGGCAACCAATGGCACACCCAGTTGAGACAAAGCCGCGGGATCGACCTGCTCGACCAGACGAAGTGCAAAGTGCGCTCCCATGCCCGCCCGCAGCACTTTCTGCGACCACAAAGCTGCGGTGCCTTTCAGCGCCACCACCTGCTCCACTCCCAGAGCAGAGGCACTTCGCAAAATGCTGCCCACGTTACCGGCATCCTGAAGGCGGTCCAACACCACGGTTCGCCGCCCTGCAGCCAACTCGCCAGATGCCCCTTCACCCACAGTCGCATACGACACCAAGAAGCCGATCCGGGCAGGCGATTCCAAAGACGTGAAGCTGGTCCACAAAGCCTGTGGCACCACAACGATTTTGCCGGCACGGTTGGCCAACGCACTTAATTTCTGCGCAATCGGATCGTGAGACGCCGCCAAGCCCCCCTCGCCCAACCAGGCGGTATCGGCAATCACGGCCACCGCGACTGGCAGGCCTCGGATCAGACAGGCCGAGCACAAATGATCGCCTTCAAGCCAGATTTCACCCAGCTTTCGGTAGCTCGCTGAGT
>JAGWLR010000146.1 GCA_028864885.1 Burkholderiales bacterium
GTGGTGGGTGACACCCTGCGGGTCAAGCCGGGTAGCAAGGTGCCGGTGGACGGGGTGGTGCTGGATGGCCAATCCAGCATCGACGAGTCCATGATCACGGGCGAGCCGATCCCCGCCGAGAAGGCGCCGGGCAGCAAGGTCACGGGGGCCACGGTCAACCAGACCGGCTCCTTCACCATGCGAGCCGAACGTGTGGGTTCCGAGACGCTGCTGGCCCGCATTGTTCAGATGGTGGCTGAAGCGGGGCGCTCACGTGCCCCCATTCAGAAGCTGGCCGACCAGGTTTCCGGCTGGTTTGTCCTGTCGGTTCTAGGTATTGCGTTGGTGGCTGGATTGGTCTGGGCGGTGTTTGGGCCTGCTCCTGCCCTGGCCAATGCACTGTTGGTCGCCGTATCGGTGCTGATCATTGCTTGCCCATGTGCCTTGGGTCTGGCCACCCCCGTATCTATCATCGTGGGTGTAGGCCGTGGCGCCAAAGAAGGTGTGCTGATCAAGGATGCGGAAGCTCTGGAGTTGATGGAAAAGGTGGATACCCTGGTGGTGGACAAGACCGGCACTCTGACAGAGGGTAAGCCCACGGTGCAGACCGTGGTGGCCGCCAGTGGCTTTGACAAACAGCAGGTGCTGGCCTGGGCTGCGAGCCTGGAAAAGCTCAGTGAACATCCCCTGGCCACCGCCATCGTGGGCCGCGCTCAAACCGATGGCGTGACGCTGTCGGCTGTGTCCGGCTTTGATGCGGTGACGGGGCAGGGCGTGCGCGGCGTCATTGACGGCCAAACCGTGTTGCTGGGCAACGCACGCTTGCTCGCATCCGCGCAGGTTGACACCTCGTCGGTTGACAAGGATGTGGAAGCCTTGCGCCTGCAAGGTCAGACCGTGATGTACCTGGCGGCAGGATCGAAGCTGGCGGGCTATGTGGGTGTGGCCGACGCCATCAAGGCGTCCACGGCGGAAGCGATTGCCATGCTCAAGGCCTCAGGCGTTCGCATTGTCATGCTCACGGGCGACAACCCAGTGACGGCCGCCGCCGTGGGCAAGCTCCTGGGGCTGGACGACGTCAAGGCGGGTGTGATGCCCGAAGACAAGTACAAGCACGTCAAGGCCTTGCAGGATCAAGGGCGCATTGTGGCCATGGCGGGCGATGGTGTGAACGACGCGCCTGCGCTGGCCCAGGCCAATGTCGGCATCGCCATGGGCACTGGCACCGATGTGGCCATGAGCAGCGCACGCATCGTGCTGGTCAAGGGCGACTTGCGCGGCATCGCCAAGGCGCGTGAATTGAGCCAGGCCACCATGCGCAACATCCGCCAGAACCTGTTCTTTGCCTTCATCTACAACTTCTTGGGCGTGCCGCTGGCCGCTGGCGTGCTGTATCCCTTCCTGGGCATCTTGCTCAGTCCCATCGTGGCCAGCGCGGCGATGGCACTGAGTTCGGTCTCTGTGATTGGCAATGCGCTTCGCCTGCGTTCGGCCAAGGTGTGAGACGCTGATGAGCGCCACCTTGAAACCCCGACAGTCCTCCAGGCTAGCAAAGGCTTCGGGAGTTGATCGCCAAGCTGTAGTGGTTGGAGAAGCCAAAGCCTTGACCAACATGGCCCATGCGCCCGACGCGCTTGCGACGGGCGAGCATCAAAGCCTGGCGGAGCAATTGTTTCGCTACCAGATCGACGTGGTTCAGCGCTCGATCCTGTTCATGGACACGCTGCGCCAGCGTGCCGACAACATGCTGGCCCACGAAGCGGCTGGGATGCCGCCCTTGCTGGATTTCGCGCACGAGGTGGTGCTGGACGCCAGACAGTTCGCTGTACCGGTGAACTACGCCTTGTTGCGCATCCTCCCCTCCAATGACGATGAGCCAACCAAGGTCTCGCCCGATCACCGGCCCATCCTGGTGGTGGACCCCCGTGCCGGTCATGGTCCTGGTATCGGCGGGTTCAAGCGCGACTCCGAAGTGGGCATGGCCTTGACCGATGGCCGGGCGGTTTATTTCGTAGTGTTTTTCCCCGAGCCTCGACCTGAGCAAACGCTGGCCGATGTCCACCACACCTTGCGCCGCTTCGTGGCAAAGGTGTGCGAGCTGCATGAGGGTGTGGCGCCGGCTCTGTACGGCAACTGCCAGGGTGGCTGGGCCGTGGCGCTGCTGGCCGCTGACTGCGAAGGCACCGCCGGGCCAGTGGTGATGAACGGCTCGCCACTGTCGTATTGGGCGGGGGCCTCTGACGTGAACCCCATGCGGCTGGCTGGGGCCTTTCTGGGCGGTGCCTGGTTGTCCCACTTCACATCGGACTTGGGCAATGGCCTTTTTGATGGCGCCTGGCTGGTGCAGAACTTCGAGAGCTTGAACCCGGCGCACTCGTATTTCACCAAGAACTACCAGTTGTTCTCTCAGGTGGACACGGAGCGTGAGCGCTTCCTGGATTTCGAGCGCTGGTGGAGCGGCTACTACTTCTTGAGCCGTGAAGAGATCAAGACCATCGTGGAGAACCTGTTCATCGGGGACCAGTTGGAACAAGGCCTGATGCGCATCTGCGAGCACTGTGTGGCCGACCTGCGCCGCATCCGTCACCCGGTGGTGATCTTTGCATCCAGCGCTGACAACATCACCCCGCCACATCAGGCGCTCAACTGGATTCCCGCTGTCTACCCCAGCACTCAGGCACTCAAGGATGCCGGGCAGCGTATCGTGTACCTGATCAATCGGCACGTGGGACACCTGGGCATCTTCGTGTCGGCCAGTGTCGCGCGTCATGAGCACCACGCGATCCTGCAGGAGTTGGAGCGCATCGAAACCCTGCCGCCCGGTCTTTACCAGATGGTCATTGACTCCGCTGATGAGTCAGAGGGGGCTCGCGGTGCGGCACGCGTGCATTACGAGGAGCGGCAGGTGGAGGATGTGCACTACGCCTACCCCAGGCAAGCCTTCGAGAAGGTGCGCCAGGTCTCGGAAATCAACGAGTCGGCCTATGCGAACTGGGTCAGCCCATGGGTGCGCACCTGGGCCAACCCTTGGGGTGCGGCCATCCAAAAGTGGATGCATCCCATGCGCGTGCAGCGCTATGCCTTTGCGACGGCGCTCAACCCATTGACCGCATCCCTCGCACCCTGGGCGGCCTGGGTCAAAGACAACAGACAGCCTGCTGAGCCCAGCAACGCATTCCTCAAAGCCCAGGTCCAAGCGGCCAAGGGCGTGGCCGATGTCATGGACAACGGGCGGCACCTGCGCGACGCCATGGGCGAGACCCTGTTCCAGCAGTACTTCTGCCAAGGCGTTCAAGACCTTTAACTCAACATTCCATTTGGAGCAATGACATGCGCAAGCTGATCGCCATCACGATGACCGCAGCGGCCCTGAGCCTGAGCGGTTGCGGCTACAACACCTTCCAAACCACCGACGAGCAGATCAAGGCAAGCTGGTCGGAGGTTGTGAACCAGTACCAGCGGCGAGCCGATCTGGTGCCCAACCTGGTCAACACGGTCAAGGGCGAGGCCAACTTCGAGCAGGGCACGCTGACCAAGGTGGTGGAGGCGCGTGCCAAGGCCACGTCCATCCAGGCCACGCCGGAGCTGGTCAACGACCCGCAAGCCTTCCAGAAATTCCAGCAGGCCCAAGGCGAGTTGTCTGGCGCCTTGTCTCGCTTGCTGGTGGTGACCGAGAACTACCCGACACTGCGCGCGAACCAGGGCTTTCGGGATTTGCAGGCTCAGCTGGAAGGCACGGAAAACCGCATCACCGTGGCGCGCAATCGCTACATCAAGTCGGTCCAGGACTACAACGTGACGGTGCGCACCTTCCCCTCGAACCTCACGGCCATGGTCATGGGCTACAAGGAAAAGCCCAACTTCGCCGTCGAGAACGAAAAGGAAATCTCCAAGCCGCCCGCTGTGGACTTTGGCGCTGCGGCCGGGGCGTCGAAGTGACACCCACCATGGCAAGGGCGCTGCTGCTTGCCATCTCGCTCTGGTGGTCGGCGCTGGCCGGTGCGCAAGTGCCCGTGCCGCCCCTGAGCGGGCGCGTGGTTGATCAAACCAGCACACTGAGCGCTGAGCAACAAGCCAGCTTGAGCCAAACGCTGCAAGCCTTTGAGACCCGAAAAGGCTCCCAATTGGCTGTGCTGATCGTGCCCACCACGGCGCCTGAGCCCATCGAGCAGTTCGCCTTGCGTGTGGCCGAGCAGTGGAAGATCGGGCGCAAGAAGGTGGACGATGGCGCCATTCTGGTGGTGGCCAAAGAAGACCGCACCTTGCGCATCGAGGTTGGCTACGGCCTGGAGGGCGCGCTCAACGACGCGACGTCCAAGCGCATCATCAGTGAGGTCATCGTGCCACGCTTCAAGCAACAGGATTTTGCGGGTGGCATCGCTGCGGGCGTCGATCAGATCATCCGCGTGGTCGATGGTGAACCTCTGCCTGCCCCGCAGGAGCGGCCCGACCAGGGGGCCAACGATGTGCAGCAGTTCGCACCCGTGGCGATCATCCTGG
>JAGWLR010000054.1 GCA_028864885.1 Burkholderiales bacterium
GAAGCGGGGCGACCCGGTCTGCATGCCCTGCTCGTCCAAGGCCTGACGCCCAACGCCTGCTGCCTCCTGATCGACAAGCCTCTTTCCAACTGAACATCATGCAAGCACAGTCCTCTGCCAGCGTGTCCATGCCGGACACGGAAGCCTGGTCTTATCTTGGCGAACAAGAACGTCAATTCAGCGTGATGCGGGAAGGCGCGGCACTGACATCGACCCGACTGCGCACCGACGACGGTATCTCCTTGCATGCATTGAGCTGCGGCCAGCCTGGGCGGCCTGTTGTCTTGCTGGCCAATGCCGTGGGCGTGAGCGCGCTGTTCATCGCGCGCCTGGCGAAAGCCCTGGCGGTGCACTACCACGTCGTGAGCTGGGAGTCCCGTGGCATGCCCGATATCGGCACCACGCCGCTGTCGGCCTGCGTGTCCCTGGAGCGTCAGTGCCAGGATGCATTGGCTGTTCTCCGGCATTTTGATTGCAAGCCCTCGGCCGTCGTTTCGTACTGCTCGGGCAGCAATGTGGCTGCTTACGCTTTGTCGACCAGGCTGATGACTGCTCAGGCTTGGTGCGCCGTGAGCCCCTCGATCAACGTCGCCACCGCGAACCAGACCGACTACCAGCGGACGATGCTGCCGCTGTGGCGGCGACTCGCGGAAGGCAATCCTCGACAGGCGGCACTGGTCAAGGCCCTCTTGGCACGGCGCAACCCGTCCGAAGAAACCGGCCCGAGAAGCGAATTGCTGCACCTAAATGGTCTGCCCTTCGCCAGCGGCGAGAGCACCTACCAGTACGCCCGCCTGCAGGCCGCGTGCATGGCACCGGAGTGGGCCCCTCTGCTCAACGCCATCGCAGTACCGACCCTGATCTGCCACGGGACGCAGGACGTCATCATCCATCGCGACACCTCCGATCACGTGGCGCGGCACGTACCAGGTGCCCAACTGATCGACATCCCTGACAGCGGGCACTTCTCCGTCTACGAAAGTGATCGGCTTCACACAGAGATTCTTCATTTCCTGCAGCGAAGCCTGCGCACCCATACACCCTGATATCTACTGGAACACCATGAACCTGCAACTCAAACTGCTCAAGGATGCCAAGCAAACCTCTGTCGAACGCGTGCATCCACACAGCTTTCTCAAACGCTGTCGCGCCAAGTCCATCAGCCTCGATAAGCTCAAGCTCTTCCTGGTTCACCAGGGGTTGTATAGCAGCTATTTCAAACACTGGATCCTGCAAGAAAAACGCACCCAGGCCAGGTTCGACTACTACGCACGCAGCATTGCCTTTTGAAAACCAAAGAGGGAGCCCCACATGTACAGTACCGCCATCCAGGATGCCCGCCTGGAGCGCCATGTCATCGAGAGAATCGGCCAGAGCTGGGACACTCGGGTCGCAGTCCGTCAGGCACGCCTGGACCTGAGCCAATACGTCGATGCCACCCTGCCTGACTTCCCCGTCGACATGGTGCCATTCTGGCAAGACAGCGCCATCGCCCAATTCGACGAAACCAGCAAGCTGCGCTTCCTCGCGGCAGCATGGGTGGCCTACAACGAGAAGGCCATCTACCTGGAAGATGAAATCGTCCAGCCCCTGTGCGCCCTGTTGATGAAGGACAAGTTGCCAGGTGTGTCCGATCCTGACGTCAAGCAAGTCATCGCACAGATCCAGGTGGACGAGCAGTTCCATATCCTGATGTGCCTGGACATCTGCCACCATGCTCGCGAACGGCACAGGATGCTCGACTACGTCGCGCCGGAGCCGCGTGTCGGCGCACAACTGCATCAAGCCTTGCGTCGCGCCGGCAGCGAACGGGAATGGACGCTCATCCGCTTGGCCTATGCATCGGTGGCCGAGATGTCTATCAACGCCTACCTCAACCGCGTGGCGACGGACGAAACGATCCAGCCTTTGAACCGCATCAACACGGACATGCATCGGCGCGACGAATCCGCGCACAGCATGGCCTTCCGGCAGATCGTCTCGTCCATCTACAAGGCACTGAGCGAGCCAGACCAGAAGCTCTTTCAGGAGCACATCGCGCAGGCGCTCGATGAATTCACCACGCCGGACCACAGCGCCTGGGAGTCCATCCTGTCTTATATGAACATCCCGCAGCGCGAGCGCATCATGGCGGAGTTGCACGCCGCCTCGCAAGGGGTGCGCCTGAAGCGGGACTACACAGTGCTGCGCAGTCTCTTCGACGACATCGGCATCGCCAACCGCTTCGACCCGGAGACGGCATGAAGATCTTCGACACATCGCTCCTCGATCTACCCTTTTACACGGACCAGCACCGGCAACTGGCCCGAGACCTGGAAGCGTGGGTCGACCGACATCAAGACCTGCCCAGGGCTCATGCGCATCTCAGCGTCACCGAACGAGGCCGTCTCTACACCGCGCTGCTCGGTGAGCACGGCTGGCTGGCCTACGCCCTGGACACCTCAGCCGCCACTGAACGCCCCGACCTGAGGTCCCTCTGCCTGATCCGCGAGGCCTTCGCCTATCTGGATGACCTCCTGGATTTCGCATTTGCGATCCAGGGGCTTGCCGCCTCACCCATTGCCTGGTATGGCAATGAGCGCCAGAAAGCCGATGTGCTGCCCGCGATGCGCTCCGGCAGCCAGATTGGCACGCTTGCGCTGTCCGAACCCGCCTGCGCCTCCAACCTTGCCGCGATCGGCCTGACGGCACAAGGCTCGCCCGACAACCGCACCATCACGGGGCTCAAGACATGGGTGTCGAACGGCAATATCGCAGACCATCATGCCGTGCTGGTCCGGACAGGTGAAGGCCCCGGCGCCCTCGGTCTGAGCTTCGTACACATGCCCAGCCACACCCACGGCCTGCACATCGACGAGGACATCGAACTCATCGCGCCACGTGCCTTCGCCCGGTTACGCTTCGAGGCCAGCCCCTTCGGCGACCAGGCCATCATCGGCCAGCCCGGCATGGGCTTCCGCTATGCCATGGAGATCCTCAATTTCTACCGCGTGACCGTCGGTGCCGCGGCCCTTGGCTTTTGCCGCAGGGCAACCCAGGCTTCCGTGGCCTGGGCCCGCACGCGGGAAATCGCGGGCTCCCGCCTCATCCAGTCGCAAATGGCCATGGACAAGCTCGCCAACATGTCGGTCTACCTCGATACGTCGGCGCTGCTGGTGGCGCGCTCCGCCTGGGAGTTCGACACGGGCGTCAAGGAGGTCGCGGCCCACGCCAGCATGGCCAAGCTCTTCGCCACGGAAGGTGCCTCCAGGTTGGCCGACGACGCCGTCCAGCTCTTCGGTGCCGCGGGCCTCGTGACCGACTCGGTGCCCGAGCGCATCTTCAGGCAGGTCCGCTCACTGCGCATCTACGAAGGCACCTCCGAGATCCAGAAGATCATCATCGCGGGGGCACTGGCCCGATTCGGAGCCTGAATGAAGACAGCCTTGATCACGGGCGGGACGCGTGGCATCGGCCTGGCCATCAGCCGCCGGCTGTCCCAAGAAGGATGGCAGCTCGCCCTCACTTACCGCTCAGACGAGGCCGCCGCACGCCGCCTGTCCGACGAACTCTCGCAACAAGGGACCGCGCACGTGATGCTACGGGCCGACACGGCCGATCCTCAGCAGATGCGCGCTTTGCCACGACAGGTGCTGGACCGCTTCGGACGGTTCGATGCCCTGGTCAACAATGCCGGCATCGTCGACGACGGCGCTTTCCTCACCATGGAGCCGTCCCGGATCGCACGCTTGCTCAAGACCAACCTGTTCGGCGCCATGCACCTCACGCTGGCGGCGCTGCCCGCGCTACGACAAGGGCATCATCCCGCTATCGTGATGATGAGCTCGCTGGGCGGTGTGATCGGCAAAGAAGGCCAGGTCGCCTACGCTGCATCGAAAGGAGGCCTCATCGGCTTTGCGCAATGGCTCGGAGCGGCATGCCACGCGGACGGCATCCAGGTCAATGCCATCGCCCCCGGCTTCATCGGCTCCAGCATGACCGACGACCTGCGGCCCAGCATGGTCGACCACATCCTGCAAGGCTCCGCGCTGGGACGTCCGGGAGAGGCCCCGGAGGTCGCCGCGGCCGTCAGCTTTCTGCTGCAGCCTGGCTACGTGCAATCGAGCACCCTGCGCCTCGATGGCGGCTTCAACCGGTGATCCAACATGAATGACGCCACAGTCCTGTACTACAAAGTCTGCTACGCCGATACCGATGCCGGCGGCGTGGTCTACCACGCCCGCTACATCGAAATGGTCGAGCGCTCTCGCAACCGTGTCATGTACGCGGCTGGCTATTCTTTCGCCGAACTGGCGCAAGCGCACCAGGTCATGTTGATCGTGCACAAGGTCCAGGCCAACTACCTCGCCCCCGCCTTTCTGGAAGACGACCTCAGCCTGAGCTCGCACCTGAGCGCATGCCGGCCATCGCGCACGGTCTGGGAAACGGAAGTCCGGCGAGGCGAGATCCTGCTGGCCACGATCTCGATGGAAATGGTCGCACTGGACACAGTGACTCGCAGACTGGCCAGGATGCCCGAGGCTTTCCTGACCGCGCTGCGCTCTTTCTCCAAGGAAGCCAAGGATGGCTCAGCCGCCCTCTGAGGCTATCTGAACACCACGGTCTTGTGGCCGTTGAGAAGCACACGGTGCTCGCAGTGCCACTTCACGGCACGCGCCAGCACCGCGCTCTCCACATCCGTGCCGACCATGGCCAACATGTCATGCGAATCGCTGTGGTCCACACGCGCGACGTCCTGCTCGATGATCGGCCCCTCGTCCAGATCTGCCGTCACATAGTGCGCCGTCGCACCGATGAGCTTGACACCTCTCGCATGCGCCTGGGCATAAGGCCTCGCGCCCTTGAAGCTGGGCAGGAAGCTGTGATGGATGTTGATGGCACGCCCTGCCAGCCGCTCGCAAAAGCCCGCACTGAGGATTTGCATGTAGCGCGCCAGCACCAGCAGGTCTGCCCGCTCCCGCTCCATCAAACCCTCGATCTGCTGCTCCTGCGCCTGCTTGCCTTCAGGCCCGGAGCCCGGCGCAATGGGGAAATGGTGAAAGGGCAACCCATAGTTGCGGGCCAGTCCTTCGAAGTGTGCATGGTTCGATGCCACGCCCACGATCTCGATGGGGAGTTGGCCGTTTGACTGCCTGAACAGCAGGTCGTTGAGGCAATGCCCCTGGGCACTGACCAGCAGCAAGACTCTTGTCTTGTGCCGCAGGTCATGGAAAGCCAGCGACATGTGGAAAGACTCTTTGGCATGCGTGAACATGCGCTCGAGCATATGAATGTCGGCAATCGCATCAGGCGCATCGAAATGCACTCTCATGAAGAAGTAGCCGGTGCTGTCTTCCTGGCCCACATCCCCGAACTGCTGCGAGTCGATGATGCTGCAGCCCGCCTGGTACAACAGGCCGGAGACGGCATGCACGACGCCCTTGCTGTCGCGACAGGACAGGGCCAGCACGAACTCTCTGCGTGTGTCTTGAGAGGTATTCACAGGTTGTTCTCCTGAAGACCGATGCCCACAGGCAGCACGACACCTGAAAAGGGCAGATCGGGTTGACGCATGAACGCGTGCAAGGTGCTCGCGACGGCGCTGGCGGGGTTGGCGACGAAGCGCATGGCGTAGGCTTTGAGCCCCCCGCGTCCGGCCAGCCAATCAGCGCTGGAATGGTGTTCGGCCAATGTCTGCACATTGGCGCAATTGACGCGAATGCCAAAGCGCATGAATTCCTTGGCCATGCTCTTGACCGCCGCCTGCTTGGCCCGGTTCAAGGTATCGCCACCGGGCATGTACTCAGGCATGTAATAGCGCATGCTGCTCTCATGGGTCAGCACCCAGATCTGCCCTCCTTCATGGCGCATCAGCCGTCGCCCGGCGGACTGCAGCTTGCCCAGAAAGTCATGCAGCATGGTTTCGGTTTCGTCGATTATGCGGGCCAGCTCGCTGTCCACCGAGCCACCGTCCGGTCGATCGACTTTGCCAGGATCCGGCGATGCGATGACCACATGGTCCGGCTCCTGCCCCTGCGGCATCTGCTCGTGAAAGACCAGATGCCCCGCCTGCCGTAAATCGGCTGTCAAGGCCTTCGCCAACATGGTTTCCCCGTGATGGATCAGGACCCGCATCACGGGGGACGCGTCAACCGGCATGGGCCTGCACAGCTGCACTATCCAGTTTGCTCAGCACGAAGTCGGTCAGCGTCGACACGCTTCGGCAGGTTTGCTCCAGGAACACGCGGTCAGGATCCGGTGCCTTGAAGCCAAAGGTCCGTTCCGCCGAGACCAGCAGGTCCAGTACATCGACGGAATCCAGCCCCAGCCCGCCATCGAGCAAAGGCGTGTCATCGGCGATGTCCGACAGCGCCACCCCGGAGCTGCCCAATTGAAGACGATCAAGCAACAGATCCTGCTTGATGCATTGAATGATCTCGGCTCTCGTCCATGTCTTGCTCATGCTGTTTCCTTTGTGGCCTCGGCCACCTTGTTGGCGTGATAGATATTGACCGTGGCGCGCATGCACCGCTTGTTGCCAACAAAGGCAACGGCCCGGAACGGCAGGATCTGCCCCGAGTTGGCGCGCAACGCCCGCTCGCCCCTGTCTTGCGCCAGCCGGACCTCCGCGGTCACAACCTCTCCCGGCCGGACAACGCTGTTGAAGCGCACATCGTCGGTGCCCACAAGATAGCCCTGCACGACAGTGCCGGCATGGTGACTCAGCAACATGTTGGCCGCCTGTGCGATGAACTCGATGAGCAGCACACCGGGCACGATGGGGTCACCAGGAAAGTGCCCCTTGAAAACAGGATCGGCCGGATCGAAAGTGCAGGTGGCCTTGACGACGTTGCCGTCTTGCGAGATGACCGCGTGGTCGACGAACAGGAAGGGCTTGCGATGCGCCAACATGGCGTCCGGCCGATCAACGATGTGTGGCGTGCTCATGGTCTCTTGCCCATCTGGACTTGTTCATTGACCACGGCAATCAAGGACGCATGCGACCAGGTCGTCCCCGTTGATGGTCTTCGGTGCGGCGGCACGATGCGCCTTGAAGCCCGCCCGCCTCAGGAGCCGTTCCACGCCAATAGGCGAGACGGTGATAAGGGCATCCGCACCTTTGCTGTGCGCCACATCAATGCAGGCCTGCAACAGCTCCACGGCGACCGGCGACGAGAACTGCGACATGGGTGAAGTCCGCGCCGCATCGAAGTCCACCGCAGCGAAGCGCGAGAGCTCCCAGATGGTCTCGGAGCACGGCACCTGCACACCATCAAGCAATTGCGGGAAGACCTCCTTCAGGAGATACGCACCTGTGGTGGGCAGCAGGCGCGCCACACCCGTCACCTGCCCCCTGTCATTTAGTGCAATGACATACAAGGTATCAGGGCCATCGAATTGGTCGAGCTCGATGTCGTGTTCCACCGCCAGCTGCCAGTCGAGCTTCTCGATGAACACTTTATGCCGGTAGCGGGCCATGCTGGTGAAGATTCCAGGAGCGAGATCCCTGGCAGTACCTGTTTGAATTTCCACAATGCCTTCCTGATTGAATGATAGGCAGGCATTTCAATGCTTTATTCATCGAGCCATAACTACCAAGAATGGCGGTATGCGGTGAGATCAAGCCATGGCAAACTCGGTTGTTCGGTCTTGTCTACTTCACCCGAAGGTATGTTGTTTCGTGAAGATGCCCAAAGGCCTTTCCAGGCAGGCGGCCACCTTCATCCACATCTATATCGCTCTATGCAAAGAATCCAAGATACGTTCGTACGCATGTCCCTCTCCGAGCTCTTGTCGAGGGACTTCAGCCATGTGATTTCGCGCGTGGACATCGACGCGATTCAGCCCATCGCATCTTGCGGCAGGGACACCAACGTCACCGGCTACACAGAGTGGCTGAGCCTCGAGATATCAACCGTGACGCTAGGATGGGATTGGGCATTGATCGTGGACCGGGGCGAAGTGCGCTGCATACGCATCGATGCGCCCCGCAGCAACGTGCTGCTGGTGGACTCGCATGGCAATGAATACCACTGGCAGGCCAACCTCGTGGCGCTGTCGACCATCGTCGATGCCGTCGACTGGACTGACCAGACCCTGGCGTACGTGGCATCTGAAAAGTGGCGCTTCTCGCAACACGTCAACTTACCGCTCACATGATCTTGCCCCCGTATTCCCGGACACGGTCTATGCGCAATGTAGCGTGGACCCATCGGGTTGGGTTTTGCGCCGTTGATGTTGCCTGAACTTCCAAGGCGATTTCATTTTCAAGCTTGAGTGTGGATGTACGTCATTGAAGTGCTCGAACGCTGATGGCAACTGCGCCAGCACCGTCCTGGCATCTTGCAGGGCCATTCGGCTGACATAGTCCCGTTTGAACGGATTGACGAAACTTTTGGCCATGCCGTTGCTCTGCGGACTGCATACCGGCGTATTATTGATTCGGAATCATCTATCTTGAAATGCTTGGGTGCGCCATCATATGGGGATGATGGAAGCAACCGACATGAGATTGTTGTCGCGTGACGCGCGACATGAGCGGCGAGTGCAAGTCATTCGTCTGCGAAAAGCTGGGCACACCTACGACGAGATTGCGCAGCAAACTGGTTTGAGCCGCACGGGTGTGTTTGACATCTGCAAACGCCACGATGTGGCGGGAGCGAAGGCGCTGCGCGATGCGCCCAATGGCCGTAAGACTGGCGATGGCAGATTGCTGACGGCGGAGCAGGAAGTGCTGATTCGTAGGTTGATTGCCGACAAGACGCCGGACCAACTGAAGATGGTCTACGCCTTGTGGACGAGACAAGCAGTAGCCGAGCTTGTTTTTGATCGCTTTGGCATCAAGCTGGCCGTCAGGACCATGGGGCTGTACCTGGCGCGCTGGGGCTTTACGCCTCAAAAGCCCATGAAGAAGGCCTACGAGCAGTCGCCCGCTGCGGTCAAGAAATGGCTTGAAGAGGACTACCCGGTCATTGCCGCCAAGGCCAAAGCAGAAGGCGCGGAGATCCACTGGGGCGATGAAAGCGGCCTACGCAGCGATGACGTGCGTGGTCGCAGCTACGCGCCCAAGGGGGAGACACCAGTGATCCGCGTGAACAACAAGCGTCACGGCTTGTCGGTGATCTCTACCGTGACCAACAAGGGGCAGATGCGCTGGAAGATCTTCGACGGCGCGCTCAACGCCGGGATTCTGATGGACTTTCTGAAGCGGCTGATCAAGGGGGCGAGCAAGAAAGTCTTTCTCATTCTGGACAACCTGCGTGTGCATCACGCCAAGCCCGTGAAAGCTTGGCTGGCGCAAAACGCTGATGCAATCGAGGTGTTTTACCTGCCCAGCTACAGCCCCGAACTCAACCCCGATGAAATGGCCAACGCCGACATCAAGCAGGCCGTCACCAAGCTGGCTCCTGCGCGAACCAAGCTGCAGCTTGTCAAAGCCACGTCTCAGCATCTGCGCAGTGTGCAGCGGCAGCCGGAGCGCGTGCGCAAGTACTTTGAACATGGGCCTGTACGCTATGCAGCTTGATTCAAGTTGGACAATGCCGGATCAATAACCGGCTTGAGCCCCAGTTCTCTGGCGACGCGTTTGGTTTCGATGGCGATGTAGGCCCCACCGTTTTCAGTGAGGAACTCAAGCTGGTGGCCTGTTGGTATGGCCTCGACTGAACCAAAGCGCTTCTCCACAGCCTTGATGAGCATTTCTCGCACGGGTTCGGGCCTTTTCCTGGCCAAGCGCGCCAAGCCATGATCTCCCGGTTGCAGCAATCCTTGGCAAAGGTGGCCGTGACCGTCTCGCCCGAATCACATTTGATCTCGAAGCCGTTAGAGCACCACCGCGAGTCACTGTTGATTACAGACACTTTGCCATCGTGCTGCCTGCTTGAAGCCCTGCGGTGAGGTGCGCTTGGCAGCAAAAGGCCGTGTTGCTTCATGACCCTGTACGCCAGCTTTGGATTGACCACCGATTGGCCGCTGACGCGGCGTGCTCGGGTGACCAAGGCGCAAGCGCGACGGTAGCTATAGCTGGGTAGTTCGGTGATGTGCTGGCGAATCTTGCTCACCAACTGCTCATCGACAACGGGTGTTCGTTGTGTTTGGCCATCCACCCAGGTCTCAGGCCGATGCATTAGGTCGTGAACATGCGAGCGCGCCAATCCAAGGGCCTAGCAAACCGTCTTCACGGCTCGTCGTTTGGCAACAAGAGCGAGCGCACAATCCACTTTTTTTCTGCGGCGTACTCCACCGCTTCCTTGAGGATCTCTTTCTCCAAGGTCTTCTTACCCAGCACACGCTGCAACTTCGCAATCTCGGCTCGGACGGCGGCCAGCCACGGAGGTGGGCACCAGGGCTTCGCTGGCCGGCACCGCAACCAAAGAGCCTTGACGATCCAGCTTGCGCCACTGGAACAACAGGCTGGCCGAGACGCCCGCTTCGCGGGCAACCAATGAGACCGACATGCCAGGCTTATAGGTGCGGCTGACTTCTCTTGGATAGACCACAGCCTGCGATGCTGATCCGTAGTGATGACCTCAATGGTCTCTGTACGCATAGTCTACCCACAGTCCTATTCGTATCCGTAAGATAAGCGATAGTCCGTGACTGGTGAATCAGGGGCCGCCTTACAGAGAGGTTTTAGGTTTTACAAGTCGTCATGTAGCTGACATTCAGCAATCTCTACAATGCGCGTGCTCGCATCAGCGAAGCAATAAAAGATGGAGGATTGTTTGATGAGTGCACACGGCACCATGGAGCGGATCTGGGGCGAGGACTTGCTCTCCTTGCTCGAGGAGAACCTCGATCTGGCAAGCATCTTCACCCGCATCGAAAGCGCCGCCAAGAGCCTTGATTTCGAGTACTGCGCATACGGGATGCGTGAGGCTTGGCCTCTCACGAGGCCCAATATCTACCTTTTCAACAACTACCCGACCGTTTGGCAGACACGCTACCAGAAAGCGAATTACTTGACGATCGACCCCACGGTCCAACATTGCAGCCAATCACAAAAGCCCTTGCTCTGGCAGGACGATGTCTTCGCTTCGCATAATGAGTTCTGGCAAGACGCCCAAGCTGCAGGGCTGAGAGTCGGTTGGGCGCAATCGAGCCTGGATGTGCAAGGGGGCGGCTGCATGCTGACCTTGTCCAGATCGCGTGAGAACCTCTCGCGTCAAGAACTGGACGCCAAACTTACGCGCATGCGCTGGCTGGTCAATATCACTCACCAATGTGTCAAGCGTGCCATCGTCCCTAGCTATAAAACAACCGTTGCGTCTGCCACGTTGACTCCACGTGAAATTGAAGTACTGAAGTGGACAGCGGATGGCAAGACATCCAATGATATCTCCGAGATTCTGGTCATCTCCACAGATACAGTGAATTTCCATGTCAAGAACGCAGTGTGCAAGCTGGCTGTACCCAACAAGACTGCGGCTGTCGTTCGAGCATACATGCTTGGATTGTTAGCCTAAGGAAGGTCTGCATAAACCGTCCGGACATGTGCTTGGCGCCAGCCTGATTGCCTGAGACCATTGAGCCCATGAAGCAGAGCAGCCTTGGATTGGGAACATCGACGAAGCGCACGCGCCGTCGGGAGTTCCTTGACGAGATGGATCGGGTGGTGCCGTGGTCCGACTTGGTGGTGCAGATCGTGTCCTACATGCCAGAGGGCAAGCGCGGCCGCCCGCCGTTCCCCGTGGAATCGCTGCTGCGCATCCACTTCATGCAGCAGTGGTTCACGCTGAGCGACCCGGCGATGGAAGAAGCGCTGCACGACATGCCGCTGTTCCGTGACTTTGCTGGCTTGGGTGGCTGGGATGACCGACTGCCCGACGAGAGTACCATCTTGCGCTTCCGTCACGTGTTGGAGAAGCACAAGCTGGTTGAGCGGATTCTGGCGACGGTCAACCTGCTGTTGGGTGCCAAGGGCCTGATGCTGCGCAGCGGCACGGTGGTCGATGCCACGCTGATCTCGGCACCGAGCTCGACCAAGAACGCCGACGGTGAGCGCGACCCGGATATGAAGCAAAGCCGCAAGGGACAGCAGTGGTACTTCGGCATGAAGGCACACATCGGCGTGGACGCCGACTCGGGCCTGGTTCACACCGCGCGCGGCACCGCTGGCAGCGTCAACGATGTGATCGAGGCCAACAGCTTGCTGCACGGGCAAGAGACGGATGTCTTCGCTGATGCCGGCTACCAGGGCGCGCACAAACGGCCTGACGCCAAAGACGGTGTCCAGTGGCATGTGGCCATGCGACCGGGCTTGCGCAAGTTGCTGGACAAGGCCTACCCCATGGATGCGCTGACCGAACAGGTCGAGCGAATCAAGGCCAGCATCAGAGCAAAGGTGGAGCACCCGTTTCGAGTCATCAAGTGCCAGTTCGGCCATGTCAAGGTGCGCTATCGCGGCCTGGCCGAGAACACGGCGCAGTTGCACACGCTGTTCGCGCTGGCCAATCTGTGGATGGTGCGCAGGCGGTTGAGCAGGGGCTTGGCATGAGTGCGCCCAGCGCATGGGAAATGGGCGCGAAACGCGCCCAAAACACACGCCGGAGGACCAGCCAAATGCCAATCTGATTATGTCAGCGCTCATTTGTGCAGACCTTCCTTCAGGGCGCGCTGAAGGTCAAGGCTTCAGAAATGCCGGGCTCGGTCATTGACCTGATTTGCCCCAGTGTTCATCGCGTCTGTGGGTATTTTGGTACTGTCAACTTGTTGGATGAGTTGGAAAGCTGAGCAAGAATGGCGGGCATGAATAGCCCCTCAAGCATGAGCCAATCGGGTGGTCACCAACCGGATAGCAATCTGTCGTTTGCTGGCTATTGGTTTCCACATCAGGTGATCAGTTCCGCCGTCTGGTTGTACCACCGTTTTCCCCTGAGCTTGTACATGGTCGAAGCGTTGTTGGCCGTCCGCAGCGTGGAGATCAGCTACGAAACGGTCCGTCGCTGGGCTTTTAAGTTTGACCTGAACATTGCTCGGCGTATTCGCGCCACCGCGGCGGTTTGGGGCGACAAATGGCCAAATTATTAAAAAGGAATTGCAAATGCATCACGATAGTCACTATTTGTCTGTACCAAGCATTGTATCTTTGGACCAAATTCTGCCTGAGGAGCCTTTGCTGATGATGGGCGCGGGACCGGTTCCGATTCCATCTCGGGTGGCTGCAGCTAATTCTATTGTGATCAATCACCTTGGCGAGACAATGAGTCGAGTGATCGAGCAGGTTCAGTCGATGTGCAGATATGTTTTTCAAACACAGTCTCGTCACATTATGGGCATCGCGGGGCCTGGTTCAGCCGCAATGGAAATGGCGATATGCAATCTCGTGTGGCCTGGGCGTCGTATACTTAGCATTTGTAATGGGTATTTTAGCCTTAGATTTGCTGAAATGGCCTCTCGCGTCGGTGGTATCGTTACTATATTAGATGTCGATGAGGCGAATGCCGCAGATCCAGAAGTGGTGCGACGGTATCTTAGTACCTCACAATTTGATGTGATTACGATAGTTCAAGGCGAAACATCCAATACCACTTGGAATAGCTCGCTGCAAGAAATTGCCAAGATCGGACGCGAACATGGTGCTTTAGTTATTGTTGATGCTGTATGTACCTTGAGTACATTGCCATTGCAAATGGATGGTTGGGGTATTGATTGCGTCATCACCGGCGGACAAAAGGGGCTGTCCTGTATTCCGGGCGTATCTTTGATTGCGTTTTCAGATCGCGCATGGATTGATATCGAGTGCAAACCCATTAAGACGCATCAGTGGTGTCTAGACGCGTTGCTGGCCGATCAGTTTTGGAATAAAAAATCGTACCATTACACAGCACCTGTTTCTGGTATTCTGGCATTGCATGAGGCGTTGCGATTGGTAATTAATGAAACCCTACAGGCTCGCTTCGAAAGGCACATGCTGTGCTCAACCTCGCTGCAACACAGTTTAGAAGTAATGGGGCTCAAGCTTTTTGTGGAGAAGCCGGCCAGACTAAATTCTGTCGTGGGCGTTTGCATTCCGGACAAATTAGATGGTGGAAATATTAGATTATTAATGTCTCAGCGGCACCGCGTGGAAATCGCGGGATCATTTGGGCTTAACATTATTCGAATCGGTCAAATGGGTGAACAATGTCGTCCACACAATCTTTTTCGAACTCTTCATGCCCTAGGAACAAGTATTCAAGAGCTTGGTGGGGCAATCGATCTACCAAGTGGAATGGCTGAACTTGAGCGTGGTCTAAACTCGTTTCCTTGTTAAGGAAATTGCTCTTTTTCAATCTGAACGGTTGACTTTTCATGTAGTAAGCGAGCTTGCAGGTGGGCTGGGCTCCACGCTCAACGTCCAGTGAACTAAATCTGCAACAGACACTTTGAGACTTTCCATGGGCCTCATGTACTTTGTTTGCATATTCGGTTCGCAAATTTGCGAACTAAAAGTGCGACATTGCAGAACTGCAAACTAATTCTGCAACTGCGCAAGGCGTTGGCGCTGACCATTTCTTGTCCACCCGGCTGTCTGCAATGTTGCACATTTAGTTCCGAAAGTGGAGCAGATTTAGTTCGCTGGACGACGAGGCAGTCAACTGGACTCCTCTGGGATTTAGGTTGACATAAAAAGCATCGTGGCAAAGACGCAGCATGCTGGCTCTCTACCAATATGACCCTGAAGGTATACCCGGGTGACAGAAATTTCAAACATTTGCGACACAAACATCCAACATTTGACAGTTTCAGCCTGGCCCGCAGAAATGTTAGTGGTTTGTGTCGTGATGGGGAAAGCTCAACTGAAGAGCTTGCTGCCTAGAAAATCGACCGAATGGCCTAGTGACTCCTCATAATCAGACCTCATCTGATCAAAGGCTCAGTCACACGATGAAACGACAGAACCGATCCACTGCCAACCTCGTTGAGCGCCATGGAAAATTGCTTTGTCCTTTGCCTGAACTGGAGTGGGCCAAGTTGGGTCAACGTGTCTATTTCTACGTTAAGAATGGGCAAGCGGTAATGACCGAAACACTGGTTCGCTCAGTTGACGGACGCGTTCTGTCTTCTAGGGTGCGCTCATGTTCGGAAGCGCTTAGGCGGAAAAATCTTGCCCATGCCAGGGGCTCGCGGAATCGGACCCCCTCAACCACGTCAAGACAAGCACCTTACTAGATCTTTGAATCAAAAGCTTTACGGAGTTGCTGCGCTCGTTTTACATCATCCGCGTGCAAGTAAACCGACGTTGTTGCGACAGATGAATGGCGCAGGTTGTCTCGAACGCTTGTGATTTCTACGCCACGAGACAACGCATGCGTAGCGTGGGTGTGGCGAAGCCAATGTGGTGTTGCACGTCTTAGTTTTTCGGCGGTGTTTGGACTCACCTTGTTGAATCACGAGCAAAACTGAGCCACTAAAGGGCGTCCGTCACGTCCAATTTTGAGCCACGTTATCCACCTACCCTGCTGCTTTTTGCAGCAGCGGGGTACAGGAGTGATCAACGTGAGCACATTGAGCAAATTGCGCCGCATGGTCCACCGTGACCACCTGAGCGTGCGTGAAGCCAGCCGCAGGCTTGGCATCTCCCGCAACACAGCCACCAAGTGGCTTGAAGCCGATGAGATGGTCGAGCCCCGTTACCCCAAGCGGGCGACCATCCCCAGCGTTCTGGATCCGTACAAGGAACAGCTGACCACCTGGCTGAAGGCCGACAGCCACCGCAACAAGCGCGAGCGCCGTGGCATCAAGGCCATGTTCCGGGCATTGCAGGCCATGGGCTACCCAGGCAGCCGGGGCCCGGTCTACGCGTTCGCCAAGCGCTGGCAGCAGGCGCAGTCTGATGCGCCCACGCGCATGGCCTTCGTGCCCATGAGTTTCGAGATGGGCGAGGCCTTCCAGTTTGACTGGAGCTGCGAGTACCTGTTCGTGGGCGGCATGCGCAAACGCCTGGAGGCCGCGCACACCAAGCTGGCGGCCAGTCGGGCCTTCATGCTCACAGCCTACTTCAGCCAGGCCCACGAGATGCTGTTCGACGCGCATGCCCGGGCATTTGCTGCCTTCGGTGGCGTGCCACGCCGGGGCATCTACGACAACATGAAGACCGCCGTCGATAAGGTTGGTCAGGGCAAGAGCCGAACGATCAATGCCCGCTTCGAGGCCATGATCGGCCACTACCTGTTCGAGCCCGAGTTCTGCAACCGGGCAGCAGGCTGGGAGAAGGGCATCGTCGAGAAGAACGTGCAGGATCGCCGTCGTGGCATCTGGATGGAGGCGGCCGAACGCCGCTGGCCCGACCTGGAGAGCCTCAACGCGTGGCTGCATCAGACCTGCCTGGACGCCTGGCACGAGCTGCCTCACCCCGAGTGGCCAGAGTTGAGCATCGCCGATGTCTGGCAGCAAGAGCAAACACACCTGATGCCCAACCCAGCCGCCTTCGACGGCTATGTCGAGCAGATGGCGCGGGTGACGGCCACCTCCTTGATCCACTACCAACGCAATCGCTACAGCGTGCCTTGCGAATGGGCGCACACGAGTGTCAGTGTGCGGGCCTATCCTGACCGCCTGGTGGTGGTCGGCCCCAGCGCCGATGAGCCGGCGCAGCCCGTCATCCTGCCTCGCAGCTTCGAGCGTGGTCAGACCTTGTACGACTGGCGCCACTACGTCAGCTTGCTGCAGCGCAAACCCGGCGCCTTGCGCAATGGCGCTCCGTTCAAAACCATGCCCGAGCCCCTGCAGCATCTTCAGGCCCAGCTGTTGCGTCACCCAGGTGGTGATCGCGTGATGGCCCAGGTGCTCATGGCCATCACCCTGCACGGGCTCGATGACGTACTGGTGGCCGTGGAGTTGGCGCTGCAATCCGGCCGCGTGAGCGCCGACCATGTGCTCAACGTACTGGCCAGGCTCAAGGAACCCGAAGCGGTGCACAGCTTGCCCGAAGCCGCCTTGCCTTCACTGATTCTGCAGGAGCCGCCTCAGGCCGACGTGTCGCGCTATGACCGCCTGCGCCGCCCCCAGGAGAATAATCATGTCCAATGACATCACCGTAGCCCTCAAGGGCTTGAGCTTGCATGGCATGGCCAGTGCCTGGCCGGAACTGCTGGGCATCGCCCGACTCAAATCGCTCGACCACGAAGCCCTGCTGCATCAGCTCATCAAGGCCGAGGGAGCGCACCGGGAAGTGCGCTCCATGGCCTACCAGATGCGGGCAGCCCGATTCCCTCAGCATCGCGACCTAGCGGGCTTCGCCTTCGATCAGGCCCAGGTGGACGAGGCACTGGTGCGCCAGCTCCACGAGCTCAAGTTCATCGATTCAGCCCATAACGTGGTCTTCGTGGGTGGACCGGGTACCGGCAAAACACACCTGGCCACTAGCCTGGGCATTCACGCCATCAGGGCACATGGCAAGCGGGTGCGCTTCTTCTCGACCGTGGAACTGGTCAACATACTGGAGGCCGAGAAGGCGCAGGGCAAGGCTGGCCAACTGGCCAACCGGCTCATGTATGCCGATCTCGTCATCCTCGACGAGATGGGTTACTTGCCATTCAGTCAGGCCGGAGGCGCATTGCTGTTCCACCTGCTGTCCAAGCTCTATGAGCGCACCAGCGTGGTCGTCACCACCAACCTGTCGTTCTCGGAGTGGGCCAGCGTGTTTGGGGACGCCAAGATGACCACGGCACTGCTGGACCGCCTCACCCATCATTGCCACATCGTCGAGACCGGCAATCAGAGTTGGCGCTTCAGGCACTCGACGGCACAGCCCGCGACCAGCAAGTCCAACCGCAGCAAAACACCCAAAGGAGCAGCCCAGACAGTAGACTTATCCACATCCGAGCAGTCCATTTCTTCGTCAACCTAGTGGCTCAGTTTTGGACGTGACGCCTGGCTCAGTTTTGCTCGTGATTCAACATTGAGGGTCGCCTTCGGCCTTCGGCGGATGAGTCACAGCGCGCGGGACACGCTCACCATCTCCAAGGATCGCCGTCCAGTGCTGTGCGCTCTGGCGTTCGAACTCGAGAACGTCCGCCTCGTGGTAACGGACGTGTTGAAACAATTTGTGCCAAACGGGCCCCTCGCCATCGAGGCGCCAGCGCCGCAGGGTTTTCAGGCTGATCTTCCAGCGGAAGGCAAGTTGCCGTTCAGTCATCACGGGGTAGTGCATCTTCTTCTCCAAAACAGATGCCCCCATGACAACGCTGTTCAACGTGGAAGCCAAGTTCCGTGTTCGATGATCACCCTGCGGCCGTCTCCGCAATCAGCACATCGGCCGGGATGCCTAGGCTCTTGTGCAGTCGTCGGATCATGGCCAGCGTCAGCGGACGCTTGCGGCTCAGGACTTCGTAGACGCGGTTGCTTTTGCCGATGATCGGCTCAAGATCTTTGATGGACAGACCGCTCTGATCCATCCGGAATTTGATGGCTTCCACCGGATCAGGCGCGGTGATGGGCACGTGCTTGGCCTCGTAGGCTTGCACCAGCGTGGCGAGGATATCCAGGCGATCACCCTCCGGCGTGCCCAGATCAGGGTCGGATTCCATCAAGGCCGAAATCTCTTTGAGCGTGGCCTTGTAGTCTGCTTCGGTGTGGATGGGGCGGATGTCCATGGTTTCCTCCGTGGCCGGTCAGGCCATTTCAACGGTTTCTGCGTCCACTGCGTCGTACTCCTTGTGGGTGCCGACGAACTTCACGTAGACGATCTGCAACTTGTACGCAACGGCCACGATCAGCCGGTAGTCATTGCCTTTGATGTTGAAGACCACGCGACGGTTCTTCAGCACGCTGGCGCTGCGGTACTGCGCCTTGATGTCAGCGGGCTGGGCCCAGGTCGCATTCGTTGCTTCCTCATACCAAGCCTTCAGCGGCTGCTCCGCGTCGGGATGGCGCTCCCAGAAGGCTCGAAGGGTGGACACGGCAATCACTCGCATGGGTCGCAGTGTAGTCCCATTTTGGGACTGTGGCAACCCTACGCCGACCCAGCCTGGATTTTTCGCGATGCAAAACGGCCATTTGATAGAGGCGAGCACCCTCAAGATCAGTGCTTTTCTAAAGAACCTCATAATCGGACGCGGGTTCGGTTCCGTGTTCCGCCACCATACACAAGGGCTCGGAAAATCTCCGGGCCCTTTTTGCCTTCGGCGAAACTTCGTTTTCTTGCCTGAAATCCCCGCACCACGCGGGGTTCCGGCCACTTGTGCTGCGGGTGGCCATCAGCCGAAACGCCCGAAATCGGCCACTTTCTCGGCCAGAGCCGTCTCTGTTCTCCGTTTGGCCTGCGGGTAGGCGCAGATGGCGGTCTAGCAAAATCAACAACTTACGTGCGCCGGTTCACCGTCAACCAAGGCCGCCGGTCACCAGTACAACTAGACGGCGTGCGTCACTTGTACTAACATTGCGGCAGTTGATCTAACAAAAGAGGTGCTTTCATGACTGCCGTTGCATCGTCGCCTTCCGCTCGCTCCGCCCGACTTGGGCTGCGCGCTACCCCCGAACAGGAGGTGGTGCTGCGCCGTGCCGCCGAGGTGGCCCACAAATCGCTGACCGACTTCATCCTCGATAGCGCGTGCCTGGCCGCCGAGCAGACCCTGCTCGATCAGCGGTTGTTCATGGTCTCGGGTAGCCAGTACCAGGCCCTGATGGATCTGCTGGATCGCCCCGAACAGACCAATGAAGGTTTGCGTGACCTGTTTGCCCGCAAGGCGCCCTGGGATACGAAGTGACGTTGCGCGCACCGGAGCCTCTGGCCGCGCAGCATCGGCTGGAGGGTTTTGATTGCGGCAAGCCCGCGCTGAATGACTGGCTGTTGCGTCACGCTCGCCAGGCGCAGGGCAGTGGATCGGCCAAGACCTTTGTCGTGGCTGAGGACGATGGCCGCGTGGCGGGCTACTTCAGCCTGACCGTGGGACAAGTCGACACGCTGGAGGCGCCGGAGCGCATTCGCAAAGGGATGGGGCAATACCCGTTGCCGGTGGTGATTCTAGCGAGGCTCGCTGTCTCGGTGGTGGACCAGGGGCGAGGCATCGGCTTTGGCCTGCTGCAGGATGCGATTCGTCGCACGATGCTGATTGCCGAGCAGGCCGGCATCCGTGCCATGCTGACCCATCCCATCGATGAAGAAGCGGCGAGGTTCTACACCCGGTTCGGGTTCATCGCGTCACCGCTGCGCGAACAGCAATTGTTGCTGCTCTTGAAGGACGCCCGTCGCTGGGTCCGCTGAACCATGACCATCGAATCTCTGCCCACTTTTACCAAGCCGGCCCGCCAGCGCTGGGAGTCCATCCCTGCCGACATTCGCCAGCGGCTGCTGTCCAACGTCTGGTGCGGCCAGTGCCGTCACGAAACCAGGATCACCAATTTCAGCGGCACCATCAAGGGTGGCGACTTGCTGCTGGTGGGCAAGTGCGCCGAATGCCGCAGTGATGTGGCACGGGTCATCGAGGGCTCGTAACTCGGTCAGGCGTCGAACCCCGCCACCACCTCCCGCTGCGCCACCCAGTCGGTCGGCAGCGGATTGCGCTGGAACCACAGCAGGCTCATGCACTTGGGCTGCTGCCCGGCCAGGATGGACTGGATGACGGCAGGCTCCAGCAGTGTCAGCCGCAGCAGTTCATTGACCGTCGAGTGGTGCAGACCTTCCCGCTGCGCGATCTCGCTGCCGCTGCCGACCACACCATCGTCGATCAACTGCTGCCAGTAGAACGCCCGCGTCAACGCCACCAGCAGGGGCTGGTCGTGCTGGGTGGCCACCTTGCCCGGTGCTTCGATCTGGCCATCGGGTCGCACCACCACCTTGCTGGCGCCGCGCTTGCGGATCTTCAGCGGGATGAAGGTCGACAGCTTCACCTGCCCGCCGTCGCGGCATTCGCGGGCGACCGGCGCGCCCGTGGCCCTGACTCTGGGTTTCATACGGATGCCTCCAGTTCTTGCAACTCGGCGCCGAGGGTCCCGGGCATCAGTTCACCGGCTAGTTCCTGCCAGCCCTGGTCGCGCCAGACGATCTCCAGCCCGCCATCAGCGATCACCACGCGCTCGATCAGCAGCTGCGCCAACCTGCACTGCTCCGCCGGGAACAACTGTCGCCAAATGGTGGCGAGCCTGCGCATCGGCAGCGCCACCTCGGGCTCGGACACTTGCGGATCGAGTTTCTGCACCCGATCCCATACGGCTTGCACGATGTGCGGCGCCGACAGCGCAGCCACAATCTGCTCCACGACTAAATCCTCGATTGGCGCGGCTGGCAGTGGTCCGTGCTGGCTAGCCCAGGCTCCGAAGCGTCGGTGTTTGACCGGCGTGTAGTACCGGTAGGTCTTGCCGTTCTTGACCGTGTAGTTCGGCACCAACCGTTCGCCGTCGGGCGTGAACAGCAGGCCGCGCAGCAGCACCGGCTCGCGCAGTCGGTCGCTGGTGGCGTGGCGGCGCTCGACGGCGTCCGTGGCGATCAGCGCGTGCGCCGCGTTCCACTGCGCCTTGGTGATCAGCGGCTGATGCTGGCCGTGGAAGCTCTGCCCCTTGTGGACAATCTCGCCCAGGTACATCCGGTTGTGCAGCATCTTGTAGATGGTCTGCTTGGTGAAGGGTTTGCCGCCCTTGGTGACCGCGCCCTCGGCGCCGTAGGCCTTGGCCATGAGCGTGGCCGATCGCATCGACACGAAGTCGTCGAAGATGCGCCGTACCAGCTTGGCCTCGGCGTCGTTGACCACCAGCAGCCGGTCGCGCACGTCGTAGCCCAGCGGCACCGGCCCGCCCATCCACATTCCCTTGGCCTTGCTGGCGGCAATCTTGTCGCGGATGCGCTCGCCGGTGACCTCACGCTCGAACTGTGCGAATGACAGCAGCACGTTCAGCATCAACCGTCCCATTGAGGTGGCTGAGTTGATCTGCTGGGTGACGGCGCTGAAGCTGACGCGGTGGCGGTCGAACACATCGACCATCCGCGCGAAATCGGCCAACGAGCGCGACAGGCGGTCGATCTTGTAAACGACCACGATGTCGATCCTGCCAGCCTGGATATCGGCCATCAGGCGCTTGAGCGCGGGACGGTCCATATTTCCGCCGGAGAACCCACCATCCTCGTAGTCGTCACCGACTGCAATCCAGCCCTCGTGGCTCTGGCTCTTGATGAAGGCGTGCCCGACTTCCTTCTGGGCATCGAGGGAGTTGAAGGACTGATCCAGGCGCTCGTCGCTCGAGACGAGGCAGTACACCGCGCAGCGCTTGGGCGGCACGAGCAAGGGCGCTTTCACCGATCTGCTCCCTGGCTATCACGCAGCCCGAAGAACTTCGGCCCGTTCCAGCGCGTGCCCGTGATGTGGCGCGCCGCCGACGACAGGCTCTTGAACACCTGGCCATCCAGGGCATACAGACCATCGGGCGTGACCGTCACGCGGTATTCGCGTTCATCCCATTCCCGGATCAGCGTGGTGCCGGGCATCAGCAGGGTCTGCGCGCTGCGCCCCGCGGCTGACTTGATCTTGGAATGCTTGGCGCCAGCCTCGACCAGCATCTTGCGAATGTTGGTAGGCAGAGCACCGAAGGCCAGCTCCTGGATGCGGTAGGCCAGCCGCGATTCCACGTAATTGCGATTGCGATGGCTGGGTCGCCGGGGAAAGTGTTGATCCCACAGTGCCCAGAGCTCGACCATCGGCAGGGATGGCAGCGCCGCCAACTGGGCCGAGATGGGTGCGGCCGGGCCACCCGTGTTCTTGTTATTTGTCATTGCACAAACTCCTGTTGTTGAGACAGGTCCATGAACGCGCTGTGGCGACCAGAAGCCAAGTCAAACCGGGCTCTGGTCAACGTCATCGACCTGACCTGTCGCAACTTCGATACGCTTGCCCAGTAGCGTCTGCGGTTTGCCGGTGCGCCGGTCCTTGATGCC